>NZ_JAHEBC010000052.1 GCF_024642405.1 Algoriphagus sp.
AAGGAAGTATTGAACCTGGTAAGCTGGCAGATTTAGTCATTATGGAAAATGATATTATGGTTGAGGATGCCAATAATTTGCGGGAATTACCGATTTGGGCAACAGTAATTGGTGGAAAGACCGTGTATCAAAAGGTTAAGTAAGGTCCTATTTTATGTATCCATTCAGGTTTGAAAATTATTATACCTTTCAAATCGTCAACGCTTTTATAATCTCCGTGTTGATTCTTGTACGCTAAAATCACTTTGGCTTCGGAATAGGAAAAATAAGGATGCTTTGCCAAGTCCGAAATCTCGATATTATTTATTTCGATTTTTCTAAAAATCAATGGTTCAAAATCGAAGTATTCCCATATAGCATCCACAATTTCAGGTTTTAAACCAAAAACCTCTCCTAGCTGTGAGGAATCGTGAAATCCTCCTAACTGATTTTTATACTTTATTATTCTCCCTGCGATACTAGGTCCAATTCCAGGAACAATTTGAAGTGTTACAGAATCAGCATCATTCAAAGAAATTCGTTTAAGGTTATCGAACTTTTTCGTGTCAGATTTAATTTTAACCGTATCCTCAGGATTAAAAACTAGATTAGGAGAGGCTTTTAATTCAACTTTTGAATTTCTAAGTGAATCCAATTTCTTTAGATAAGTGATTTGGTATTCTTTAGCTTCTTTTACTTTAAAAATTTGGTAGATTGAGGGAAATAAAATCAATAGGGAAAGGAATGGGATTAAGAATAAAAACCCTCTTGATTCTTTATTGGAAAAACCTAGGTAAGATTTGAGCCA
The DNA here is from genome assembly GCF_024642405.1 of Algoriphagus sp. Lineage (GTDB taxonomy): Bacteria > Bacteroidota > Bacteroidia > Cytophagales > Cyclobacteriaceae > Algoriphagus. The sequence goes on from NZ_JAHEBC010000052.1 coordinate 788, forward strand.
GAAAAAAATATTTCGTTTCATAAAAAATTAGTGAAATATAATGTTGGAGTATTTCAATTACTGATAATTTAAGAATATTAACTTCTTAATTCAAAATTCAATAATCGAGAATAAAATAACCAGATCTTATTTAGATTGATTACAAATTGAAATTTCGTTTCACAAAAAGAACCCTTATAGTTTCTTTGTCTGTTAAATTTGCGAAGCAAGTTTTGTTACTATGCAAATTAAGTTTAGAGCATTAAGTTTATCACATAAAACAGCACCTGTTCAGATCCGAGAGATTATAGCTCTCAGTGATCAGGAAATACAGCGCATTTTATTGAAGTTGAAAGATTTCTTCAGCCTCAATGATGTGTTGATCTTATCTACCTGCAACCGTACAGAAGTGTACTATAGTCATGATCTTGACCTAAGTACCGAAATTATAAAATTGGTAGGGCTAGAAAAAGGTCTGCCTGACGTAGTCAATTACCTAGAATATTTTAAGATTTACGACAACGATAGAACTGCGATCTCCCACCTTTTTAGAGTTGCAATGGGTTTAGAGGCACAGGTTGTCGGTGATATTCAAATATCTAATCAGGTAAAAAGAGCCTATCAGGCTTCAGCTGACCTTGAAATGGCTGGTCCATTTTTACATAGATTAATGCATACGGTATTCTTTACAAACAAAAGAATTGTACAGGAGACTAGTTTTAGGGAAGGAGCTGCTTCTTTATCTTATGCTGCGATCGAACTTATCGAGAGCCTCACATTAAATACTTACCAACCGAGAATTCTTTTGATAGGTGTTGGAGAAATAGGAGAAGATGTCGCTAAAAATATGGTTCATCTTCCCAACGCCAAAGTCACGATAACTAACAGGACTCTTTCGAAAGCTGAAGAAATTGCTATTCCTTTGGGTTTTGAGGTTGTTCCCTTCGAAAATTGCATCGATGCAATCTCAGAAGCTGATGTGATAGTTTGCTCGATTATGAGAAATGAGCCTTTTATCACAAAAGATCTTATTAAGCAATTTGAAATTGCTAGTTATAAACTTTTAGTGGATCTTTCTGTACCTAGGAGCATTGAAACTTCAGTGGAAGATGTCCCTGGAGTTATTCTTTATAACGTTGATAATATCAGAAGTAAAACTTCAGAAGCTCTGGAGAGAAGACTTGCTGCAATCCCTCATGTAGAAGAGATTATCAATGAAAGCATAGAAGAGTTTTATAGTTGGAAAAAAGAAATGATGGTCTCTCCAACCATCAACAAACTAAAACAGACTCTTGAACAAATTCGTCGTGAAGAATTAAGTAGATATTTAAAAAATGCAGATGAGAAAGAATATGCTGTGATTGACAAAATCACAAAAAGTATGATGCAGAAAATTCTTAAAGTTCCCGTAGTTCAACTGAGAGCTGCTTGCCAAAGAGATCAGGCGGAAGAAATGATTGAGTTTATTTCTGACCTTTTTGATTTGGATAGAGAAAATAAAGAAAAATAAATTATCGAACCGATAAAGAGAAATGACCAAAGGATTGTAAAAACCTTTGGTCATTTTATATTTGGGACCCTCATTTAAAATCCTTCCACAAAAAGAATGAATGTAAAATATATAGTAATCGGCTCATTTATTTTCTGTTTATTTTTTTCTTTTTTTTCTCAAGCTCAAACATGGGAAGTTTATGATGGTGAGTATAAGTTACAGAGTCGATTAATTTATGATGAGGTAGATTTGCTTAGTGAAACCGTTAGAATAGGAAAAAAAGATTCAGTTCTTAGTTTACTTTCAGCGGACCTTAAACCAGCTGTTTCGCTTATAGGAAATGAAGTTTATCAATATCTAGAGCCATGGATTTTAGTCAAAGGGCCGAATGGAATTGGTGCATTTCATGAATATGGTCAACAAGTCCTTCCATTGGAATACGATGAGATACAGACTTATTTTAATTTGCTTTTGGCGAGAAAAGGCACTAATTATTGGATTTTTGAAAGAGGTAGCGGAAAGACAACTTCCCTTGGTAAGCTTGACGATGCAAAGCTTACAAAAACAGGGATGCTTATCACGAAAATCGGAAACGAATATTTTATTCCTTTGTCTAAATCCGGACAAAAATCATTTCAGCTACTAGAAGATTCAGACGGGGACTTTTTATTAACAAAAGAAGAATCTGGATTTGGTCTTATCAACCGTGAAGGTGACTATGTTATGGATCCTGTTGTAGATGAGTTGAAACATAATAAAGGTAATTTTTATTTTGGCTTCGATGAAAATCAATTTCTGTTGATTGAGGGTGGTGATATAAAGGCTAATGTTAGATATAATTCATTTCATAAGATTACACTTGAAAACGGTGTCATGTTAGAATATATCCATGGCAAACTAAGAAGAGTAATGGAAGAAGATGGGATCCTATTAGATGCCGTCGGAATTGAAGAAGTAATATTGATTGATGAGGATGTATACAATGTGAGATTTCGAGATGGAAACCTTGGATTATTGAGTAAAAAGGGATGGTTGGTAAAACCAAACAAACCATTGGATAAAATACTTTTAGGGTCTGATGGCCTTTTCCCAGCTATTGAGAATGGCAAAAAGGGGTTTGTTAATTCAGATGGGGAATGGATGATAGATCCCCAATTTGAGGAGGTCACATTATTCTCAGAATCCCTGGCATCATTTAAACAAAACGGAAAATGGGGTGTGATTAGAGCGAATGGTGAATTAATTGAGGATGCGGTTTGGGATGAAGTAAAACCATACTCTAAAGGTTTTTCAATCGTACAATCTAATAATCATTATTATCTACTAAATAGGAATGGGGAAACCATTAATCAAGATTTTTTTGATCAAATCTTAAGGGCAAGTGATGGCTATTTTATTGTAGAAAAAGGTGAGAAATCCGGAATTCTTGATCCTCAAGGAAAGGAATTAATCCCTTTGGAATTCGAAACTATTCAAAGAACTCAAAGCAATTTAAATATTGTCAGAAATCAGGGAAAAGCGGGATTAATTTCTGATTCAGGAGAAATACTTTTACCTGTCGCTTTTGAAAATATTCTGATAGATTCTGGCTCGGGTAAAATATTAACAAAAAATCTTTACGAACCCGTAGTAGTCGTAGAAGTTGAAACAAATGGAAAAAAAAATAAAAAGGGAATGAAGTGAACTAGCCCCCAATAAGCGTCTAACTTTTTGGGGGCAAATCAAAGTCCTTTTTTTATTTTTTATCAGATTTCCCTTTTCCAGAATCCTTAGAATCTGAATCAGATTTGGCGATAGAATCTCTCATCGAAGTATCGGATTTTATATTTTCCATTCGGTAATAATCCATGACACCTAATTGACCACTTCTAAAGGCTTCTGCCAATGCTTTGGGCACTTCGGCTTCCGCTTCGACAACTTTCGCTCGCATTTCAACATTCTTGGCTCGCATTTCTTGTTCAAGTGCCACAGCCATTGCTCTTCTTTCCTCTGCTTTTGCTTCAGCAACTTTCAAATCGGCTGAGGCCTGATCAATCTGTAATTTAGCACCGATGTTAGTTCCAACGTCGATATCTGCGATATCTATGGAAAGAATTTCAAATGCAGTTCCTGCATCCAGTCCTCTCTCCAAAACCAGTTTAGAAATCTTATCTGGGTTTTCCAAAACGCTTTTATGATTTGACGCCGAACCGATAGAGGTAACAATCCCTTCTCCTACCCTAGCTAGAATAGTCTCTTCGCCAGCACCCCCGACTAATTGAGCAATATTGGCTCGAACGGTCACTCTTGCTTTAGCTATTAATTGAATTCCATCTGCTGCAACAGCAGCTACATTCGGGGTGTTAATTACTTTGGGATTTACAGAAATCTGAACAGCTTCAAATACATCTCTACCTGCCAAATCTATTGCAGTCGCTTGTTTAAAAGAAAGTGTAATGTTAGCCTTATCTGCAGAAATTAACGCTCTAATTACATTTGGGACATTACCTCCAGCCAAAAAGTGCGTTTCCAAATCATTTGTAGTCAGTTGTAAACCTGCCTTAGTAGCAGTAATCATAGAATTGACTATAATACTTGGTGGAACCTTTCTGATTCTCATTCCTACCAGTTCCAACAAACCTACTCTGACATTTGAAAACTGAGCTGTAATCCAAAGATTAACAGGCACGAAATAAAGGAAAATAAACAGTAAAACGATCCCTGCTACTGCAGCAATCAGAATAAACAAAGAGCTATTTGGATCCATATTATTTGACTATGATTTTATTATTTAAAATTTTTATTATGATGATTTCTGTCCCTACAGGAATAAATCCAGATTCGGATTTTACCTCATATATTTTTTCTCCAATCATAGCTTTTCCGATTGGTTTAATGTCTGAGGTTGCTTTTCCTGGCATTCCTACCTGAAGCCCAATTATTCTACCATCAAAAGCTCCTCCCTCATTTGTTTCTTTAAGAGAAAACTTATTCCAGACACCTGATCTAAAACTATATACTATGGCAGTTAGATTCAATAAAACAGCAACTCCTGAAATAAGCCATGCTGTACCAGTGTCGAATGATAAAAATGCATATACGATACCAACTAAGCTTACAATTAAGCCAAAAACCCCAACTATTGTAGTACCGGGAACGAAAAGCACTTCCGCTACCATCAGGATTAAACCTATTAGAAGTAAAGTTGATAAAATAATTATTGTCATCTCAAGTAAGATTGGAATTCTAAAATACGAGAATCCTTAATAGTGTATCCTATAAAACCAAAAAAACCCGGAAAATTCCGGGTTTTAATTTAATATGCTTTAGCAAAATAGACTCTTCCTTCTGAGGCATTGCCAGTTAAGACACATGATCCTGATTCGGCTTTCCTTGCGAAAGGGATGCATCTTATTGTGGCTTTGGTCAGATCTTTAATCTTATCTTCTGTTTCAGGTGTTCCATCCCAATGAGCAGAAATAAACCCTCCTTTTTTGTCAATTACATCTTTAAATTCATCCCAAGAGTTTACTTCAGTAATCATCTCTTCTCTAAAATCAAAAGCTTTGGAATAAATTGATTTTTGTATTTCTTCTAGCATTCCACCAATTTTCTCAGCAATTGGTTGAGAGGCTAATTCAAACTGAGATTTTGTAAGATTATCTCTTCGTGCGATTTCAACTGTTCCATTTTCTAAATCTCTAGGCCCTATCGCAATTCTCAAAGGCACGCCCTTAAGTTCATACTCTGCGAATTTAAAACCTGGCTTATGGGTATCTCTATTATCAAATTTCACCGAAATTCCTTCTTTCCTTAGCTCAGCCATGATTTCATTCGCTTTTTCGGAAATAGCCTCAAATTCTTCATCTTTTCTGTAGATTGGAATAATGACAACTTGAATAGGAGCCAATTTCGGAGGCAAAACCAATCCATTATCGTCCGAGTGAGCCATTATCAATGCCCCCATCAATCTTGTACTTACTCCCCATGATGTCCCCCAAACATAATCCAAACCCCCATCTTTTGTGGCGAATTTCACATCAAAAGCTTTTGCGAAATTTTGACCTAGGAAATGAGACGTTCCAGCTTGAAGTGCCTTTCCATCTTGCATCATCGCCTCAATACATAAGGTATCCTCAGCACCGGCAAATCGTTCGTTAGCAGTTTTTCTACCTCTTACCACTGGTAGTGCCATGAATTCTTCAGCAAATTGTGCGTAAACATTCATCATTTGCATGGTTTCATCCTTAGCTTCTTGAGCTGTAGAATGGGCAGTATGACCTTCTTGCCATAGAAATTCTGCAGTTCTAAGAAATAATCTAGTCCTCATTTCCCATCTGACCACATTTGCCCATTGATTAACCAACAAAGGTAAATCACGATAGGATTGAATCCAGTTTTTATATGTACTCCAAATAATAGTTTCTGAAGTAGGTCTAACGATTAATTCCTCTTCCAATTTTGCCTCAGGATCTACGATTACTCCACTTCCATCCTCTGAATTTTTCAACCTATAATGAGTTACAACAGCACATTCTTTGGCGAAACCTTCTACATGACTTGCTTCCTTACTCAAAAATGATTTTGGAATAAATAGTGGAAAATATGCATTAGTATGCCCCGTTTCCTTAAACATTCTATCTAATTCGGCCTGCATTTTTTCCCAGATGGAATATCCATAAGGCTTAATGATCATACACCCTCTAACAGCTGAATTCTCAGCCAAGTCAGCTTTTTTTACTAATTCATTATACCAAAGTGAATAATCTTCACTTCTCTTAGGTAGTCCTTTACTCATTATAATTGATTGAGATGCTTTTTGTACTTATTTTTGCTAAATTGAGCAGGGCAAATATAAAGTAAAAAGTATAACCCTTCACTTTTGACTGCGTATAAGAAAGTAACAATCTAACTTGAACTATGAAGAAAATTTCATTATTCACATCTTCTTTAATTCTAGGAGCTCTTTCTATGAGTGCTTGTAGCACTAATAAACTAGCAACCACAGGAGAACAAGATAACTTGTATTTTATGGCTTCAGACGCGAGAATAGCGACTGAATTTGCCGTACAAAATAATAATCCTGAATCTTTTGAAAGTTTAGGATCTTTAAATTCAGAATCTTACAAAGGGGAAAATTTCAGTTCTCGAAACGTAAATCCTGAATATATCGCTAGATATACAACTGTTGAGGATACCGCTTCAAATGATATGGTTTATTTCGATGAGGGGATAGAGACTTCTGGAGAAGGAGATATAAATGCATATGATAATTATAGAGTAAACAATTCTAATTCATCCTTTGGATCTGGTTTTTACCCATCAATGTCCTTTAATATCGGTTATATGGGTGGATTTAGTCCATGGGGCATGGGGTATTATAATCCATTCTACGATCCATTTTTCATGCCTGGTATGATGTATCCATCTTTTGGCTTTAGACCAGGATTTAATATAGGTATTGGAATTGGTTTTGGTTTCGGATATGGTTCTATGTGGGGACCAAGTTTTGGATGGGGTGGATATCCAGGATTCGGTTATCCAGGCTATGGATATCCAGGTTATGGTTTTTACCCAGGCTATGGTTATAATAGACCTATTTATGTTTTACCTGGCGGCGAATATGGAGATAGAAGAGTTGTGAGAGGGGCTAGAGCTTCAAGAGGTGGAGGTTTAGCAACCGCTTCTTCTAACTCAAGAAGTTCAGCGATATTGCCTAGCACTTCTAGAGCACAAGCAAGAAGAGAAGCAGTAAATTCTCCCTCTAATAGAAGTTTGGTTTCTGGAACAAATACCAGATCGGCTTCTAGACAATTTGGAAATTCTCAAAATGATTATTATTCAAATGGAAGGTCACGAGTAGGAACAACTAGAAATGTTAGTTCTCCTGCAATTACCAGAAGCGCTACTCGCTCACGAAGTGCAATGCCTTCTGCTAGACCAAGTTATTCAAACACTAACTCAAGATCATCTAATTCTTATTACAGCCCAAGCAGAAATAATGGGGCTTATAATAGAGGTTCTTCGAATCCTTCTTACAACAGATCTTCGAGTCCTTCTTACAACAGAAGTAATATTCCTTCCAGAACGAGCCCTTCTTATGGTACACCATCAAGAATGTCCACTCCAAGCAGGAGTAACTCGAATTCATTTAGCACACCTAGCAGAAGCTCAGGAAGTAGCGGCATGAGCACTGGAGGATCTAGAAGTAGCGGAGGCAGTGTCTCCAGCGGATCATCCAGAGGAGGAAGGGGAAATTAATTCCCCTTTTTTTTTGAACTATTCTGTCACATTTGGCATCGAAAGCCGTTATTAATAAAACAAATTACTGATTCAATGAGGTTAACAATCCTTATTTTCTCTTGTCTTCTTTTTACTTCCAATTTACTTTTCGGACAAAGTGGATATTATGAAGATGCTTATCGATTCAGCCATGTAAAACCCGGGGGATCGTCCCGAATTATGGCTATAGGAGGCACTCAATGGTCACTAGGAGGAGATGTTTCAAATATATCAGGAAATCCAGCAGGACTTGGCTTTTTCAGAACTTCAGAAGCTAGCATATCAATTGGATATTCAGATTGGGCCGTAAACACTTCTTATCTCGGTCAAAACAAATCCTATAATACTTCAAATTTCAATCTCCCAAATCTGAGTTATGTAATGGCCAATCCAAAAGAAGGATTAGGCAGCGGTGCATTCAAAGGAGGTGCTTTTGGGATCAGTCTTCAAAGACTTGCCAATTTCAACACGGAATATGGATTCTTTTCTGATCAAATCGGAAATACTTCTATTATTGATTTTTATTTACAGGACGCAAATGGTATTCGAGAAAGTCAGATTGAATCTTTTGGACTTACAGGACTTGCTTATTCCACGTATCAAATCAATCCAGTGATTTTTGATGATGATGGAAATCCTATTAACGACCCTGATACATATGACTCTTTTGTGACAGGATTCCCATTCCAAGATGAAAATATAACTCAAGAAGGTAGTTCAAATCAAATTACATTCAGCTATGGAGCCAATTTCAATCACAAATTATTTGTCGGTGGAGCATTAGGAATCAGAAACTTATCTTTTACTTCGAGAAAAAATTATAATGAGGAATTTCCTGATGGACCTTTAATAAATTCAGCATTGGCTGAAAGATTATTCATAAATGGTTCAGGGATTAATTTAAACCTAGGTATTATTTTTAAACCAATAGACTATTTAAATCTAGGTTTCTCATTCCAATCTCCTACATGGTATGCCTTCAATGAAGAATATGAGGCAAGTATGAATGCTAATTATGATAACTATGAGTTTGAGCAGGAAGATATTATATTAGGTCGAGTTGAAGCTCTTTCTGACTATATCGTAGGTTCGTACAACTTAAATACCCCTCTTAGGATAGGCGGTGGGGCAACATTCTTTCTCGGTAAAAATGGGTTTATTTCAGCTGATGTTGATTTTGTGGATTATAGTAATGCAAATATCAAAAGCCGAGATTTTGATGAGGGTCCAGATAATGAAGTAATTAAAAGCACTTATTCTAGCACCTTAAATTATAGGCTAGGAGCAGAATTTAGAATAGATAAAATCAGGTTAAGAGGCGGTTATGCTTATTTTGGAGATCCAATAGCAAATTCAGATTTTGATAGAAGCACAAACCAAATTAGTGGAGGTGTAGGAGCTAAACTAAATAACTTCTCAATCGATTTGGCTTTAATCAGCCAAAAAAATAATGGGTTATATAGTAGCTATCAAGTACTTGATTCTCAAAACAACAATATTGGCCCAGTAACAGAGCTTGAAAATAAAATATTTACTGGAATGCTTACTCTAGGCTTTAGTTTTTAGGAGATTTATCAATTCAGACATTAAAAGCTCAGCGGAAAAATCTTCACCGCTGAGCTTTATTTTTGCCTGATCATAAAAATATTCCCTTTCGGAAAGAAGGCTTTTTAGTTTCATGTTGATTTCCACCCTATCTAAATCCTGAAACATAGGCCTATTTTGAATTTTAGAAACTCCCAGTCTTTTTGAAATTTCCCCTAATGGGACATCTAAATAAACAGAAACACCATATTCATTTATTAAATCCATATTATCATTAAAGCAGGGGCAGCCCCCGCCTGATGCTAATACATATGATTGCTGTGATTCCAAAATTCTTTTTAAAGATTCTGTTTCCCACGCTCGAAATTGACCTTCACCAAGCTTATTGAAAATATCTGGAATTTTCATTTGGGAATTTTCCTCAACCAAACTATCAAGATCGTAAAAAGGGAAATTTAAGGTAGATGCTAATTGCTTACCAAATGTACTTTTCCCAGAACCGGGTAATCCAATCAAAACAACTTTGAGCTCCTTTTTCATTTAACAAAAAGGTCGATTACCTCCGAGGCATCCGGCGTATTATTATGATGATATTTACCAAGTACAACACCTTCTTTTAAGACTAAAATTCCCGGGTTGGAGCGAATAATAGTTTTTACAACGGTTGCATCTGCTTGGAGACTGGTAATCTCCCACCCTCTCTTAACTTTTAGATCAATAATTTCTTCTTCAGCCGCCGCGGCAACAAAAACTACTTCTACAGGAGAGTCTTTTAAACTTTCTATTAAATTATCAATATTATCAAGGTTTGCCTCACTCATCTTTGGCATACTGCTCACTAAAATCACTACCTTATTTCCTGAAAACATTTCCTGAGAATAATCACCATCCTCATTCCAAACTGCAAAATCTGAAATCTTTGGTAGGTTTTCTGGGTTTTTTAGATTCATTTCCACAAACTCATAGCTTTCATCTGAAGGATATTGATCTAATACAACTGTTTCTCCATCCTTTTTCATCACATAAGAATAAATTAGCGGTGCTGATGGCTCCATCGCTTTTGAAATATTTACTCCAACTTTATAGGCTCTAAAATCAATGAAAGGCAAATTTCTAATAGCAATTATAGAAAGGATAAAAGAAGAAAGTAATGCAAAACCAACGATGCCTTTAGCCCATATAGGAGAACTTTGAGGTAAATCATCTTTGAAAAGAAGTAAAATTGCAATCAATACCAAAAGAATAATATCCTTATAAAAGGACTCCCAAGGGGTAAGTTTTATTGCATCACCAAAGCAACCACAATCAGTTACCTTATTAAAATAGGCGGAATAGAAGGTTAGAAAAGTAAAAAACAAGATCATTATACCTAATGACCATACAGTAAATTTGCTCTTAACACCGAGTATAAGCATTACCCCAAGACCAACTTCCAATACAACCAAAAACACGCCTATAGGTAGTGCAAAAGGCTCAAAAATTGAGAAAAAACCTGCTATATCATTAGAAAACACATCAAAATATTCTTCTAGTTTGATCGATGTCCCAACTGGATCATTCACTTTGATCAATCCCGAAAAAATAAATAATCCTCCCACCAATAAGCGGAGAACCCAAAGAAAGCTTTCTTTAATCATGGTGATATCCTATTTTAATCAAACAAAAAACAGAGTAATTAATCATGTCCTGATAGTTCGCCTCAATTCCTTCCGAAACTAAAGTTTGACCGGCATTATCTTCAATCTGTTTAACTCGCAATAATTTCATTAGTATAATGTCAGTCATAGAACTAACTCGCATTTCACGCCAGGCTTCGCCGTAATCATGGTTTTTATTTTCCAATAGTCCTTTTGTTTCCGTCACCCATTTGTCATAAACCGGTTCCAGATCATCAAAAGGTATATCCATTCTTTCATCCTTTGAAAAACTAATCTGAAGTAAGGCAATCAAACAGTAATTGATAATACCTACAAACTCATCAACAATAGGATCATTTACTTTTTGGCTTCCTTTTTCTTGAATGGAGCGAATCCTTTGAGCTTTAATAAATATCTGGTCTGTGATAGAAGAAAGTCTCAATATTCGCCATGCAGTACCATAATCAATAGTTTTCTTACGAAATAATTCTTTACAACGGCTTATAACTTGTGTATATTCGTTGCTAGTTAGCGTCTCCAAATTTTATAACAGTTTAATGTTTCCGGTTAAGGGAGTTTCTTCTTTCGAAGATAGATTATTTCCCCAAAAATATACATTTCAAATCAACGGACAGCTCCAGGTTTGGGACAGTCCAAAGATTATGGGTATATTAAATGTGACTCCTGACTCTTTTTTTGGAAGAAGTAGAACCAATATTACTTCAAAAGACTTTGCTGAACAAGTTGGGAAAATAATTTCTGATGGGGCAGATATTGTCGATGTAGGAGGTTATAGTAGTCGACCAGGAGCTGATGAAGTCTCTGAATCAGAAGAATTAAAACGGGTTATTCCTGTAATCGAATGGATTTCAAAAAATTATCCTAATACTTTAATTTCAGTTGATACGTTTCGGGCAAAAGTTGCAGAGATCTCAATTAAGTCCGGTGCACATATCGTCAATGATATTTCTTCAGGGGATTTGGATCAGGACATGATTCCTTTAATAGGATCATTAAAAACCCCCTACATAGCGATGCATATGCGTGGAAATCCAACGAATATGCAACAACTAACAAATTATTCTGATATTTTAGGGGAAATATTGAATTATTTCTCTGAAAAACTGGATCAATTCAAAAAGTTTGGCATTAAAGATGTAATTATTGATCCTGGCTTTGGATTTGCAAAATCTATTGAACAGAATTATTTTTTGCTAAAAAATTTAAGCCAGTTTCGATGTTTATCAACCCCGGTTTTAGTGGGTGTTTCTCGTAAATCCATGATTTATAAAACACTTGAAAATAATGCAGATGAAGCATTAAATGGGACTACAGCATTGAATATGTTTTCGCTTTGTCAAGGCGCAAACATCCTAAGAGTACATGACGTTAAAGAAGCAAAAGAAACAATTAAATTATTCAACACAATTTACCCTTGACATTACTATTTAAAATAGGATTTTTAGACATCTCCATTGTCAATATGATAGATATTGCAATGGTTGCTGCGCTATTATATCAGATTTACAAATTACTAAAGGGAAGTGTTGCTATTAAAATATTTTTAGGTTTCCTATCGATTTATTTGATATACCTTCTGGTAAGAGCACTTCGAATGGAGTTACTGTCCTCGATTCTTGGAGAATTTATGGGAGTAGGTGTGATCACAGCAATTATTATTTTTGCACCAGAAATAAGAAAATTTCTCTTATTAATTGGAAGATCCTCTTTTCTATCAGATGATAATATGTGGAAAGACCTTCTTTTCTTTTGGAGAAAAAGAGAGAATTCTGTTTTTAATATCAGTCCTATTATTGATGCCTCTAAAACTTTGGCAGGTAGTAATACAGGGGCCTTGATGGTCATTTCAAAAAGCACCGAGCTTAAATTCTATGCAGAAAGTGGAGACATCCTAGATGCTGAACTTTCCAAAAGATTATTGATTTCGATTTTCAATAAATATAGTCCACTCCATGATGGGGCTGTTATTATTTACAATGGCAAAATTAAAGCAGCAAGGTGTATTCTTCCCGTGACAGAGAGAGAGGTTCCAGCACAATTTGGTTTGCGGCATAGGGCAGGAATTGGTATGTCAGAAGCAACTGACACCTTGATTTTAATTGTTTCAGAAGAGACTGGTCAACTCTCTATGGCAAAAAATGGCAAAGTCCTTCATAATATGTCTTTTCAAGAAGTCAGAGAAACAATCAATGATTACTTAAACAATGAAGATGTAGATTCAAAATTTGAGGACATTGAAGATTATGAAATGAAAAAACGAAGAAAACTTGCTATGTCCAGTAAGTCTTAAAAAGGAAATTGATTTTCGGGCTATACTAAAAATGAAGCTTTTTTTTCTTTTGAATTCATAACAGATTTGATCTTTTAAGTGCTATTTAATTCATTTTCTTTATCTGTCTATTTAGATCCTTTTCAGCCTTGGATACCTCTTATACATTTAATTAACCCTCAAAAAATTTTCTTCTGGGTTTTTATTTAAAAAAAATGAAATTATAAATTCATTTATATGAATGAATTCCAGCTTTAAATAATGAAAATTAGTTTATTCCAAGGGATAAAATGGTTTAATCTTTGCCAATTACCAGGCATTGATCCTCAATTATACTTGAAAAACTAAGTAATCTTCACAAATGAAAAAAAAGCGTTTAATACAACTTGTTTCTGTTTTTATACTTTTTTCGGCAGGTGCTCTCGCAACACAGGGATATATACCCGAATTAGAAAAAAAAATAAAAGACACCTATTCTACTTTTTCAAACTCCTCAAGTTCAACTGACGAAAGAAATAACAACCCCGCACCTATAAAGATAGAGTTACCAGTTCCACGTGTTATTCCACCTATTCCCGAGGAACTAATTACCAAAGAATATGACAAGCATCTCTATGCTGCGGAATACAATGGGTTTGGTTTAATAGAGAGTGAAGATCATTTTAATAAACTTATTGAAGAGGAAAAGCTAGTTCCGATAAGTGAAGGGGCGGGATACGAGGTGATGAAATTAACTCACAGTCATCCTTACATTACCCCATACTCAAAAACTATTCTTGAGGAATTAGGTCGGGCTTTCCAAATGTTAAACGACGAGGAAAGTTACTTTACCCTAACATCTGTTACGCGGACACCTGAGCAACAGAAAAGCTTACGAAGGAGAAATAAAAACGCAACAAACGGAATTAGTTCTCATTCTTACGGAGCATCATTTGATATCTCTTATATAAGATTTAACGGAAAGAAAAGCTGGAATAGGAAGAATCAGAAAAAGCTTGAAATGATTTTAAATGAATTTGAAAAATCTGGAAAAATTTTCTTTATCAAAGAAAGAAAACAAAGTTGCTATCACGTAACGGTTAGGTAATTTTTTAATGACATCAGAATGCTTTTTTTCGTAAAAACTTTCTACCAAAATGATCCCCTAATCTTGAATCCAAGCTTTTCAAAAAAGTAGCACAAAATAGATCCTTTTATTTTGTGTAAAAAAAACCGGGAATCTGCACTAGAAACCCGGCTTCGTTTGCTGTTTAATAAGCCATCCTTTAAACTTTCTTGATAAGCACTAGGAGATCACTGAATAACTCCCAGTACCTTACCCACTGTAGTAAATGCTTCAATTGCCTGATCCAATTGAGCTCGATCATGTCCTGCAGAAATTTGAACTCTAATTCTTGCTTGACCTTTTGGTACTACCGGATAATAGAACCCAATTACATAAATTCCTTTTTCCAAAAGCTTCTCTGCCATCTTTTGTGAAAGAACGGCATCATATAACATCACAGGTACTATTGGATGTGTCCCAGGTTTAATATCAAAGCCAGCATTTGTCATTTTCTTTCGGAAATAGGTAGTATTTTCTTCAAGTTTATCTCTGAGTTCGGTTGTATGGGTCAACAAATCAAAAACAGCGATAGAAGCTCCAGTAATGGAAGGCGCTAATGTATTTGAAAAAAGATAAGGTCTTGACCTTTGACGAAGTAACTCTATAATTTCTTTTCTACCAGAAGTAAATCCTCCAGATGCACCACCCAATGCTTTTCCTAAGGTTCCTGTAATGATATCTATTTTCCCCATTACGCCACAATGCTCATGAACTCCTCTACCAGTTTTTCCCATAAAACCCGTAGAATGACACTCATCAGACATTACCAAAGCTTCATATTTTTCGGCAAGTGCAACAATTTTATCTAATTGAGCAATTGTGCCATCCATCGAGAAAACGCCATCAGTAACAATTATTTTTTGTTTCGCTCCTTTTGCATCGGCATCTTTCAATTGGATTTCCAAATCGGCCATATCATTATGCTGATACCTAAATCTCATTGCCTTACAAAGTCGAACTCCATCAATAATAGAAGCGTGATTTAAGGAATCTGAAATAATAGCATCCTCTGCCCCTAAAATTGGCTCAAATACACCTCCATTGGCATCAAAGGCGGCCGCATAAAGAATTGTATCTTCAGTCCCTAGAAATTCTGAAATCTTCTTTTCTAACTCCTTATGAATATCTTGTGTGCCACAAATAAATCTTACTGATGACAATCCAAAACCATGGGTATCAATTGAGGCTTTAGCTGCTTCAATTACTTTTGGATGAGAGGATAATCCTAAATAGTTATTTGCGCAAAAATTTAAAACTTTTTTCCCTCCCGAAATTGTGATTTCAGCCGATTGAGGAGAAGTAATAATTCTTTCCTTCTTAAACAATCCAGCTTCTTCAATCTCTTTTAGTTCTTCAACCAATTTGGGTTTTAATCTATCGTACATATTCGTTTATTAATAATTGTTCAAAAACTCTTATTTTCCGTCAATCAAAAAGTCCTACAAGACTTTAGAATTTTCTTACTTTTGCCATCGTAATCCCAAATATAAACAAAAACCTAAAGCATGGCTTCAGGCGTTTTTTGAAAAATAAAACATGGAAAAAATCCTGGTAATCGGAGCTGCTGGACAGCTTGGTTCAGAACTAACAAAATCTCTAAGCGATATCTATGGAGGTGAGCAAGTAATAGCTACAGATTTAAATGAAGCCGCTAGGTCTAAATTTGATTACTGTCGATTTGAAGTGCTCGACATTATGAATCAAGATGTCGCTAAGGATTTAATAAAAAAGGAAAATGTAAAACAGATTTATCATTTGGCAGCTGTTCTTTCAGCAACTGGAGAAAAGAGGCCACTTTTTGCATGGGATTTAAACATGGATAGTCTATTATTTGTCTTGGAAACTGCAAGAGAATTAAAGCTTGACAAAGTTTATTGGCCTTCATCTATTGCAGTTTTTGGCCCAAATACTCCCAAAATCAATACTCCCCAGTATTGTGTAAAAGAACCAAATACCGTTTATGGGATTTCAAAGCAGGCTGGTGAGAGATGGTGTGAATACTATTTCCAAAAATATAATGTAGATGTAAGAAGCTTGAGATATCCAGGGCTTATCGGATATAAGTCACTTCCAGGCGGTGGTACCACCGATTATGCAGTAGACATCTATCATAAGGCTTTATCAGGTGAGAAGTTCAACTGTTTCTTAAGAGAGGATTCTTACCTTCCAATGATGTATATGCCAGATGCAATCAAAGCTACTTTAGACTTGATGCAAGCACCAAAAGATTTGGTAAAAATCAGATCCAGTTATAATCTTTCAGCGATGAGTTTTTCTCCAAAGGAAATTTATCAAAGCATTTTAAAGCATAATCCAAAATTTGAAATAGAGTATAACCCAGATTTCAGACAGGCGATTGCTGATTCTTGGCCAGATAGCATTGATGATAGCTGTGCACAAAAAGACTGGGGATGGAAACCGGAATTTGACTTAAATAAAATGACAGAAGACATTTTAGAAAATCTTCCCAATTTTACTTTCTAAACATAATTGAGACTTGAAACCTTCTTTCAAGTCTTTTTTTTGCCGAAAATTGACCAGAAAGCTCTGTCTATTTTTGAAGTATATCTAAAATAACTAATTTCCTTTTTAGCTTTAAACTCATGTCAAATAACAGAATCATAATCCTTCTAACGACATCCGTTATCCTTACTGTTATTGGATTTCTATTGTTTGGAAAAGAGAAGGAAATAAACTTCAGCACAGAGATTAAACCAATCTTGAATAAACATTGCATCTCTTGTCATGGAGGGGTGAAGAAAAATGGTGGGTTTAGTGTCTTATTTGAGGACGAAGCTTTAGCAATTACAGAATCAGGGCATCCTGCAATTATTCCTGGAGATCCCCAAAATAGTGAGTTGATTAAAAGACTTACTGAGTCAGATCCCGAATTACGAATGCCCTATGAAAAGCCCCCCCTTTCAGAAGAGGAAATCGAACTTCTCACAACCTGGATTCGTCAGGGTGCAAATTGGGGAAAACATTGGGCATATGAACCTGTAGCACAACCCAATATTCCAGATGTAAAGCTAGAAGCTGGATTAAACTCGCCAAATATCGAAAACAGCGATAATTCCATCGATTTTTATGTTGGTGAAAAGCTTGAAGAACAAGGTTTGACCTTTTCTTCAGAAGAAAAATCCAATAAATTATTAAGGCGAGTAGCACTGGATATAACAGGCTTACCTCCTTCAGACTCCCTTGTCAATCTTTATGAAAGTGGCGCAATCAGTTATGATCAAGCTGTAGACCATCTCTTGGATCAACCAACTTACGGTGAGAACTGGGCAAGCTGGTGGCTTGATCTTGCAAGGTATGCAGACACAAAAGGCTATGAAAGAGATGTTTCCAGAACTCTTTGGCCTTTTAGAGATTACGTCATTAATTCTTTCAATAAGGACAAACCCTTTGATGAATTCACTATTGAACAATTAGCAGGGGATTTACTTCCTGATCCTACAGTCGATCAATTAACTGCTACTGCCTTTCATCGTAACACCATGAATAATGATGAAGGTGGTACACAAGATGAAGAATTCAGAGTATCTGCTGTTCTGGACCGATTAAACACGACATACGAAGTTTGGCAAAGCACTACTATGGCTTGCGTCCAATGTCATAGTCATCCCTATGATCCAATTAAACAGGAAGAGTTTTATGAATCAGCTGCCTTTTTTAATAATACCAGAGACGAAGACACTCATGATGAAGAACCAAAACTTAGGTTTTACTCAGATTCAAATAAAGTAGAAATAAATAAGATTCTTTCTTGGGTTGAGGAGAATAAAGGGGCCGATGAAGCTAAAAAGAGAAAAGATTTCTTAACCTTCTTCGAGCCAAAATACGAAGCCCATATTGCTACAGATTTTGACAAAGCTGAATTGATTGATACCAAATGGCTAGGGATGTGGCCTGGCGGTTCAGCTTATCTCAGAAATATAAATACACAAGGATCTGATCAACTATTGATGGATTATTCAACAGGTATTGATGGAAGTAAAATCACAATTCAAAAGGATGGTCCAAAAGGGGAGGTTTTATCAACCTTTACTATCAATAAAACAGAAGGAGAGATAATTAGCGCTTTTCCATTTAAGCCGATT
>NZ_JAHEBC010000287.1 GCF_024642405.1 Algoriphagus sp.
ATACGTATTATATGCCTTCAGGAGATCCTAGACCTTATAATTATTCACTATATCAGCGTTTAGCTTAAAGAAAAGAAATCTATCTCTAAAGCAACCTTTAAATCAATATCTAAAAAAAAAGCTATGACAACTGATGCCATAGCTTATTGAAAAGATTTATCTTTTAAAAAGTAGTTTCAATCTATAATGCTAGGTATAAAGAATTACTTGTGATTGGTAAAGGTGCTATAGCTGCTTTAAGTTCCTCAGATAAATTGCCATACATATCACCTCCGAAATCTGAAATTTCGAAGATCTTTCCCAGCAAGTCTCCAACATTTGCAATATGAGCCAAAACAGATTCTGAATTCTTATAAGTCTCCAAAACATGGCAAACAGTTCCCTCAGAATTTAGATACCATTCATAGCGCTCAGCACCAGTTTCATTGGCTTTTACCCTTGCGATACATTGTGGGATTAAATCTTTAAATTCTGATTCCTTTCCGGGATGTATCTGAAACTTCGCAATCAAGTGTATTTTTTTCATGACTTTTTATGTTTGGTATATATTAAGCTATTGAAAATAAGGAAGAAATACAATGCCTGTACTATTTATGATTGAGCTTAGCTTGATTGATTATTTAAAAAATATCGTTTGTTTAAGTCTCTTGAAAGAGGGATTAAACCAACTTTTGAAAATCAGTGATCCTGTAAGAGCCCCAAATTGACCTAATATATGGCAACCAATAGTATTGAAGTATTCATCTTTCATCCGTCATTGGTCTTTCGATCTGAGGACCAAATACTATAGCAAAGTCCGGCAATATGAACTTGATTCTTTAGTCAACATAAAATTAGTATCAGATAAACCTTCAGGCAAATTTTTAATAAATTGGCTTACCTTGTTTTAACCAAACTTTGATTCATGCAAAAATTTAATTTTTACTACCTATCTATTTTTCTTTGGATTTTTATTGTTTTCTCCAGTTTTGCTCAAAAAGGAGCCTTTACTGCGGATGATGCTATCAGAGTAAAAAGTTTGGGTAATCAAACATTATCTAACGATGGGAAATACCTAGCCGGAATAATCAGAGATGGAAGCGCTCGATTTGATACGGATCACTTTAGATATCAGGATCCAAGCTATACAAATGTTTACCCTGGTGAATTGGTAATAATCAATACAGATGATGCTTCGGAAATTCGACCTTATGAAGAAAAAGCTAGGGTGACTTCCATAACATGGGCTCCAAATAATACTGAAATCGCATTTTTGGAAGAAAAGTCTGAAAAGCTTCATTTGATGGTTTTCGATATCGCTCGAAAAAAGCTCAGAGAAATTACCATAACTGGAAGCCCCATACTCGCAGATTCAGATCTAACTTGGACGGCAGATAGCAAGTCGCTAATTGTGCACACAAGGGAATCAGGTTGGATGACTAGGGCTATGGATCTTTATAATGAGGCCACAAAAGGCCCGATTGTAGTTTATGATGGCTCCAAACCTTTTCTAAAATGGGATGATATCAGAAGAATAAATCTTCTTACAGAAGTACATCAGGTAAATGTATCCAATGGCAAAGCTGTTAAACTTTTGTCTGAATCAGAATATAATGGATTAAACGTCACGGAAGATGGTCAACATTTGATTTTCACTGAGAATTTTCGTTTAAAAACTGCTTACGAACGAAACAAAGGAACAGAATTTCAAACAGCATATTTGGATTTGACTCAACAAGATTCAGCAAAAATAATCTATCCACGGAACGAGAAAAGAAGAGATTTTACCTGGACTGAAAGTAAAAATAAATATGCTTGGGTTGATTCGGGCTATGTTTATGTTCAGACACTAGGGGAAGAAAATGCTAGAAACCTGACTAAAGGAAAAGAATACTTAGATGAGGAAAATAAGAAAGAGGTAAAATTTTCGATTATGGCCTGGAGTCCGCAGGAAGGCCAATTAATGCTAAGTTCAGACAAAGGATACTGGTTGGCAGATGCAGTTGGGGACAATTTAGAAATGATCTATGAGTTACCTGAGGATAAAGTAGAGACTCCTAACTTGGATTTTATAAATTGGTCTCAAGATGAACGTTATCTATTTTTTAGCTATTCCAATAAAGATAAATGGGAGCGAGGTTTCACTAGGTTCGATTTAGAAACCAAGCAAATGGAAAACCTCCTGATCGATACTAATTTGTATTCAAATGTTCAAGCCTCAAAGGACGGAAGCAAATACATTCTAAGTTTTTCTGACGGCGATATGCCATCTAATGTCATGGCTGCTGATGCAAGTTTTAACAGCATGAAAGCCTTGACTGATCTGAATCCTTGGATTAGTAATAAAAAACTAACCAGATCTGAATTAATAAGTTACCGTGATGTGGATGGGAAAGAATTGAAAGGGATTTTATATTATCCAGTAGATTATGAGGAGGGTAAAAAATATCCACTTGTTTGTGAAGTCTATGAAACCTTTTTTGATAATGGATTTAATTCCAGAATGAATCTTATTGCCAACCAAGGATATTTTGGCCTTCGTCCATCGGTAGATCTTGAAATAGGTTATCCAGGTGAAGCTTGGGTAAAAGGAATTACTTCAGCGATTAATAAATTGGTGGATGAGGGGAAGGTAGATAACGATAAAGTTGGAGTGCATGGAGTGAGTTATGGAGGTTATGCAACTTCATTGTTGATCACTCAAACTGATCGATTTGCGGCAGCAATCAATATTTCTGGAAAGGTTAACATCATCAGTTTTTTAGGAGATAGTCCGAAAATCGGAACCCGTAATTATTCAGCAGCAGAAGTTGGACAAGATAGAATTGGGGGCTCTCTTTGGGACGAACCGTTGAAATATTTTGAGACAACTGCCGTATTGCATGCTGACAGGATCAAAACACCTCACCTCATTTTAACTGGCGAAGGGGATTGGAATGTACCTGGAACGAACTCCCGTGAACTCTATTACGCCATGCGTCGCTTGGGCAAAGATGTGGTTTGGATAAACTACCTTAAAGGCGGTCATGGAGCAGGCTGGGCAAGTAATGAAAGTGATTACCACGATCAATGGAAACGAATCTTTGACTTTTACGAAAAGCAGTTTGCCAAAGAAAAAAAGAAAGAAAATACTGACCAATAAATAATTTCTTTAAAGACTTAATATTTACTAGAGGATGGATTATTATCCATCCTTATTTAGAAATTATACCTCGCTGAAAGTAATACTATTCTTGTTTCTTCTTTAGAGTAGAAATCCTGAGAGAAGCTACTCGTCAAAGAATTACCCGCATATCTTCTGGTGTCAAATATATCTCGAACACTTAAGGTTACACTTCCTTTTCTATCCATAAAGGATTTTTGAATACTACTGTCGATGTAATATACTGCTAAGCTTTTTCCCTGAGCTTGGATTTCAGGCGATTCATAGTTTGCTGCAATCTGAAAGTTGAATCCTAAAGGAAGTTTGAAGTCTTGATTAAGCTTAGCATTCCAAGTAAAACCATCATTTGTAAATTCCTCATCGATATTAGATGCGTTTACCGCAATTCTAGAAAAGGTCAAACCTCCATTTAGAGAATACCAATCTGCGATTTCTGCCGTTCCGACGAATTCCACTCCATACAATTCTGCAAAGAGCAAATTGTCAGGTTGTGAGTAAGAGATTCCATCTTCGACGATAGTAATAAAATCAATTTGGTTATTGATTTTTCTATAGAATAAATTCGTTGTCAAACTGGTCTTTTCAAAATTTGCTAAATGACCTAGTTCGAATGAGTTAATCATTTCTGGAATCAAATTTGGATTTCCTCTTCTTACATTCAAGCTGTCAGTAATATTGGGAAATGGGTTTAATCTCCATGCTCTTGGTCTATCGATTCTTCTACTGTATGTAAACTTGATTCCATGATTTTCATTGAGATTATATAATCCCTGTACACTTGGAAAAAGGTTGAAGTATCGTTGCTGATTAGCTTCATCAGAATTGTACAAATAGGTGTCTACTTGAGTAAACTCACCTCGAAGTCCAAATCCATATTCAAATTTTGACTTACTTCCAGAATACAAAACATACCCCGCATGTATTTGATCTTGATACAAAAATCGATTGCTCACAGAAGGGTCTGTGACAAAATCCTGACTTCCTTCATCTAAGCGTTGGTATTGAAAATCATTGTCGAATTCTCTAAAATTAGATTTCAAGCCAGTTTCAAAATTTCCATTCTCCAGAGGCTTGATATAATCTGCCTGTACCACAGTTATATTTCTAACCTCATCGGTAAAAGCTCTTTCTCTGCCCGTTAGATTTTCTGGTGTTGGATTTAAAGTATTATTATAAATCTCAATATTCTGGGTTTTAAACTGGTTTCTGTAAGAATGACTTGCAGTAGCTCTAAATAGATGACCTTTCTCCTTGAAATCATGTTGAAAAATTAATGCATTATCTAGACCATCATCAGTTTCATTTTCATCATTCCTTCTCACATAATCAAAATTCTGTCCATTCCGTACTTGCTCCGCAAATAATGTATTAAGGTCAAAGCTTTCATTTGCTTGAAATACTCCTTCATAGCTTAAGGTATTTTTTCCAAAAGTGTAGTCTACCCCAAAATTTAAATTGTTACCAATTCTTTGATCAGAACTATTAGTCGTTTGATCGAGTGTTTCATTATCCTCAAAAATATTTCGGGTAGAATTTCGCTCACCTACAGATTTCCAATTTCTGTGATTATAGCCTCCATAAAAATTGAATTTGAAATTTCTGTGGTTTAATCTTCCGCCAAAATTGGATCGGTTTCTTGTACCATAAGTTCCTTCAAATCCCCCATGAGTGCCCAACTCAATTCCTTTTTTCAAGACAATATCGATCACTCCTCCTTCTGCTTCAGCATCATATCGAGCATTAGGATTGTTGATAATTTTAATCTCTTCTACTACGCTGGCGGGCAACTGATCCAAATTTTGGGTTAAAGAGGAATTCCTTCCGTTTATCAGAAT
>NZ_JAHEBC010000053.1 GCF_024642405.1 Algoriphagus sp.
GGAATTCCTCTTTTTTACAATGTGGGTTTTGTTCTACTGGTGCCTTTAGCTTTTACAGTAGCTTATCAATATAAAATATCAGCAGTTTACGTAGGGATACCCCTTTTGGCGGCTTTGTCTGTAACTCATGGTTTTTTACCACCACATCCATCTCCTGCGGCATTGGTAGCACAGTTTGATGCCAATATGGGATTGACCCTATTTTATGGGTTTTTGATAGCAATACCAACCATAATCATTGCCGGACCTTTGTTCGCTAAAACGTTGAAAAATGTCCAGGCAAGTCCCTTAAAAACTTTCCAAGCAGAAACGCGTCCTGAATCAGAATTACCCGGCACATTCAATAGCTTTTTCACTGCGCTCCTTCCGGTATTTTTATTAGTGGGTACAACGGCACTCAACTTGAACATCTCAGAAGAAAACCCTTTGTCACCTTTAATTCAATTCATTTCAAATCCAGGAATTGTCATGTTGATTTCTGTGCTAGTGGCAACTTATACGCTAGGATTGAAGAGAAAATATAAAATGAGTCAATTGATGGACATTTATACCATTGCGACAAAAGATATTGCGATGATTCTATTAATCGTGGCCGGTGCTGGTGCTTTAAAACAAATATTTACAGATACTGGAGTAAGTCAGGTTATTGCTGATGGATTAAGCACTTGGGATATACCTCCACTTATTCTCGCTTGGATCATCACGGCAATTATTCGGGTTTGTGTCGGTTCTGCCACTGTTGCCGGGCTAACTACGGCTGGAATTATTGCCCCGTTAGTAACGACCATGAATGTAGATCCAAACCTATTGGTGCTTTCTATCGGAGCCGGAAGCCTGATGTTTTCTCACTTTAACGATGGAGGGTTTTGGATGTATAAGGAGTTCTTTAATGTAAGTATTAAAGACACGATCAAGACCTGGTCTTTAATGGAAACTTTAGTGGCGGTAATCGGTTTAGTAGGAGTCTTAATTCTAGATATTTTTGTATAAATTAAAACCATGGAAACTCCAGAAAGCAACTTTTCAAAACTCGGCCTTATTCTACCTCCTGCACCAAAGCCTTTAGGAGTTTACAAACCTTGCCTAATTGATGGTAAGTATTTATACCTATCTGGACATGGGACAGTTCAAGAAGATGGAAGCTTGATTATAGGTAGAGTCGGATTAGATCTTGATGTAGAATCAGGCAAACTTGCTGCAAGACAAGTTGGATTAGCTATGCTCTCCACTATTAAGGCAAATCTCGGTTCCCTTAATCGAGTAAAACGGGTTATCAAGGTTTTAGGAATGGTCAATTGTACTGAAGATTTCAAAAAACACCCATACGTCATTAACGGATGTAGTGAGCTTTTTGCTCATGTCTGGGGTGATCAAAATGGAATTGGAGTTCGGTCGGCTGTTGGCATGGGCTCTCTTCCAGATAATATCCCCGTGGAAGTAGAAGCTATGTTTGAACTGCATGAAGGAGCTTAAGGCTCCACTAATGCTTTATACGAGTCAAAGATACTCATGATATCTTTGACATAGTTAACTGCTAAATGGCCTTTTGCAAAACCACTTTTTACTACCGGGTCCAGGTAATATTTAGGATCCGTTTTCAATTCAAGAAATTCAGAAACAGCCGTCCAGTTTTGTGTATTTCTGCCATATTTCATGGCGAGACGCCAAGCATCTTCCACATGACCATGTCCAATATTATAAGAAGCTAAAATATATTTGATTCTTTCATTGGTCTCGGGTACCCTTTCCAACCAAAATTTATCTAGATATCTAAGGTACCTTACTCCTCCAGTCAATGACTCTATTGGATCATGCGGGTTTTCTACCCCAAACCTCTCTAGAGTGACAGGCATTAATTGGAGTAATCCTGTTGCTCCTGCATAGGAGGTAGCAGTTGTATCGAATCGAGATTCCTTATAAACCAAAGAGGCCAATAACCTCCAATCCCACCCAAGTTGCTCAGCCCCTTCTTTAATTATATCATCAAATTGTGAAATTTGATTTCCCGCTAAAGAAGAAAAAGGGCTGTTTGATCGGAAATAACTATTTTTTGAATTTAAAAAGTATCTAGTATACAAATCTGGAATAAACCTATCTTGTTTATCCTCAAGCCAGTTATTTAAAGAAGAAAGTAATTTTGGAGAATTCTTCCGTACCACCCAAGACACTTCTCCTTCATTTTGCACCTTCCAAGAAATATCCAATCCCTCATAGTAAGTTGCGTTTGCCTGTGCAATATTTTGATCGGCAACTGTCCACTTAATCTCGTTCTTTATTACTTGATCAATTAAAGTTTCCTCATGATCTGGCTTTTCAAGAACCGTAAATTGAACCTGTAAAGAATCCTTGATATGGCACAATTGAGATTTATAAATTGATCCCTGTCTTACCATGATGGTATCGCCTGAAATATCTTCCCACGACGTCACTTTTCTTGAAGATTTCCTACCCACTAACACAGAACTCATTTTCCCAAGTGGAATAGAAAAATTTGCTCTTTCGCTTCTTTCCAGATTCTCTTCCAGATTCATGGCAATCACGTCTACTTTGCCATTCTCTAAATATTCAAAAGCTTTATCAATATCAGAAATCAATACTAACCGAAGTTGAACGTTGAGCCGTTTAGCGAGATCCCGAAGGAGTTCGTATTCATAGCCCATTCTTCGTCCCCGATAAATGTAATATCCAGTGGAACTATTATCTACCGCAGCTCTGATGAAACCGCGAGTCTCTATCCCGGGAAGATCTAAGATATAAGTATCATTATTAGATAAATGGACTCCAAAATTCTTTTCGAGGAAAGTGCATTGTACCCCAAAAAAAAGGAGTGAAAAAAAACAAATAAATAGAATTGATGCTCTTTTCATTCAGTTGGGTTACTGAAACCCACGATGTTACAAAGCGCATTTGGCAAATGCCATGCCAAAAGAAAAAGAGAATAATTCTGAAAAAGGGAAATAAAAAAATGAGCAATTGGAAATCCAATTGCTCAACCTATGCTAGTTTCCAGCAGGAATTTCAAAAGGGACAAAGCTATTTTGGAAGAAAATCTTACCAGAAAGCCTTCTTAGCTCTATTTCTTGTTCCTTAATATTGTAAATAGAAGTTATCAATCTATTCTGAGCAGTCAGCAAATTTACCTGTGCATCCCTGAATTCGAGATAAGACGAAATCCCTAAACGAAATCTCTCCAACGCGATATCTGTACTCTCTCTTGCTGTTTCATAGTTTCTCAATTCTACCTCAAGGAGATTCTTATTCGTCATATAGGTATTATATGACCGATGAATATCCGATTTAAGTTGTACTTCAAATTGGTCCACAGCATAAGATTGTATTTTTTGCTGGACTCTGGCATTCTGGATACGTCTGTTCAGAGTCAAACCGCTAAATAGATTTACGGTAATATTACCTCCACCATTGAAACCCTGACGTTGATTTTGAATCAAAAATCCTGCATCTGAATTGGAAGTATTATTTACGTAATTTCCATTTAGATTTAAAACCGGAAGCCTCGATGCGCGCAATTCCTTCATTTGCAGAAAAGCTACATTTTCTTCACGTTGGGCAATTAAGAGATTTTTATTTTCAATAAATGCATTTTCTTCCAGATCAAGAAGGAGTAAAGGATCCCCAACTAAAATAGTGTCTTTAACAGCGAATTTGATGTTTGGGTCTAAAGCCATCAATTCATTTAGATTCACTCTTGCATTTTGGATAACCTGCTCTTGGGTCAACAGTAAAGTCAAATCTGAATTGTAATCCACCTCTGCCGTTAAGAAATCTCGTTTTCCAGCACCGCCTAACTCATACTGAGCTTTCGCAATATCCAATCTGGACTGACTGAGTTCCAAAGTGGTTTTCAAAACTTCGTATCGCTGAAGTTCTAGTACCAATCTATAATAAGCTGAAGAAATTCCGGCAACTGTGTTCTCTACCACCACTTTGGTCTCGAGCTCAGAGATCTCAGTTAGTTGGCCAAGACGCTTCATCACAATAAAACTTTCAGGTCTAAAGCCATAAATCGCTGCTACTGAAAAATTTTCATTTCTGGACTTAGCATTATCAATCTGTCTAGGCTCAGGATCATTTACAAATTTTTGAGTAACATCCTCCTTACTGAAGTTCCTTAAATAGGTTGCATCCAATTGAGGAAGAAACAAATCACCTGTGCCTATCTTTTCATCCCCTTCTCGCAAGGTTATCGTCTCAACAGCAATTTTCACTTGCAAATTATTTTCCAGTCCAAGTTGAATGGCCTTTTCCAAATCAAGGGCTTCTTCACTTTGGGCAAATAAACAGGTGCCAATGCTACTCAAAAGGAGTAATAAGGTAATTCTCTTCATTAAATTCGTGCTAGTCTAGCTTCTTTTGAAGTCAAGTATGTATAAATGGCTGGTATAATAAATAAAGTCAAGATAGTTGCTAAAGCCAATCCTCCTATTACCGTCGCTCCCATTGGTACGCGGCTTTCAGCTCCTGCTCCGAGAGCCAAAGCAATAGGGAGAATACCTAGAATAGTAGATAAACTAGTCATTAGAATCGGTCGGAACCTGGCTACTGCAGCACCGAAAATTGCTTCATCAACTCCCATGCCTTGTGCTTTACGCTGATTTGCAAATTCTACAATTAGAATTCCGTTTTTAGTCACCAAACCAATCAACATGATAATTCCGATTTGGCTGAAAATATTTAGAGTATAATTAAATACCCAAAGCGTAAATAGGGCTCCAAAGAGTGCCAGAGGCACCGTGAACATGATAGTCAGTGGATCTCTAAAGCTTTCAAACTGAGCAGAAAGCACCAAATAGATCAAAATCAAGGCAAAAATGAATGCAAAAAGCAAGCTGTTGGAGCTCTCCCTAAATTCTTTGGAAGATCCAGCAACATCAGTAGAAAAAGAATCATCTAAAACTTCTGCAGCTATTTTATCCATTTCATCCAAGCCATTTCCAATAGTATAACCTTCTGCCAAACTCGCGGAAACTGTCGCACTGACAAATCTATTAAATCGGTACAATTGTGGAGGAGTACTTTTTTCTACCACGCGCACTAGATTATCCAATTGAATCAGCTCGCCATTGTCTGCTCGAACATAAAGCATTCGTAGATTCACTGGTTCATTTCGATCTTGAATTTGCATTTCTCCAACTACTTGGTATTGCTTTCCTTCTCGAATGAAATAAGCAAAACGTTGCCCCGAGTAAGATAACTGAAGTGTACGGGCAATTTCCTGAACTGAAACACCCACATTTCTAGCTTTCTCCCGATCGATTTCAATCTCTAATTCAGGCTTGGTGAATTTCAAATTTATATCTGAGAAGATAAACGCAGGACTTTGATTGGTCTTTTCCAAAAACGTAGGTATAACTTCTTTTAATTTATCCAAGGTTGGCGCCTGAATAACGTATTGAACAGGAAGGCCCCCACGTCGATCTCCAATAGACTGCGCTTGTGAGGCAAAAGCTCTAACTGAAGTGATGGTTCTGAGTTTCTTATTAATCTGGTCGTAAATTTCCTGCTGACTGCGCTCCCGCTTATCAGCATCTGTCAAAATCAATCTAATAAATCCAGAATTAGTACTCGCAGTTCCAAAACCTGGTGAAGTCACGCTGATCATTCTGACCCTTTCACTTTGTGGTATATCCTCCATAAGATCAAGAGTTAATTGATCTATAACCGGATCCATATAGTTGAAAGTAGCTCCTTCAGGGCCAGACATACTGATTCTTATTTCTCCACGATCTTCTGTTGGGGCAAGCTCTGTTTGAATGTTATTAAATAGCCAATAAATACCAGCACCCATCACCCCAATCATGATAAATGAAACCCAACGGACTTTCATAAAACCACTTAAAGCCTTATCATATTGCTTATTTATCCAGATAAATCCTGGCTCTGTAAAATTGTATATCGCATTATGCTTTTCTCTTCGCTTAAGTAATTTCGAACTTAGCATTGGAGTCATAGTCAGTGCAACAAAGGAAGAAATAATCACCGCCCCTGCTACTACAATTCCAAATTCCTTAAATAGCCTTCCTGTAGTTCCTGTTAGAAAAATTACTGGAAGAAATACAGCCGCTAAAGCCACTGTAGTCGCGATTACTGCAAAGAAAATTTCCTCAGATCCTTTTTCAGCAGCATCCTGTGGATTTTCCCCTTTCTCTATCCGAGTATAGATATTTTCCAAAACGACAATCGCATCATCAACGACCAGTCCTATGGAGAGTACGATTCCCAGAAGTGTCAAAACATTGATAGAAAAATCCATCAGATACATAATGAAAAATACTCCAATCAGAGAGATAGGAATTGTAAGAACTGGGATGAAAGTAGTCCTCCAATCTCTTAGAAAAATAAAAATGATTGCAACTACCAAGAAAAATGCAATAACAATGGTCTCTTGAACCTCAGCAATCGAATTTCGAATATACTTGGTAGAGTCATAAGTAACTTCTATGGTAACATCCGAAGGAAGATCCTTTTTTATACTTTCGATTCTTTTATAGAATTCATCTGCAATCTCGATACTATTTGATCCGGGTAAAGGCACAAGAACAACAACGACCATCGGAACATTGTCACTTTTCAAAACTGTTCGCTCATTTAAAGCGGTAAGTTCAGCTTTACCAATATCTTGAAACCGAACAATGTTGTTCTGATCTTCTTTGATAATTAGATCATTGAATTCCATTGGAGAACTCAAACGACTTTTTGTCCTTACGGATAACTCGATGGTAGCCCCCTCAATTCTTCCGGAGGGTAATTCTACATTTTCACTTTGAACTTTTTGGAGCACATCCAATGGTGTAACTCCATAAGAAGCCATTTTGAGTGGATCCATACGAAGTCGAATAGCATATTCCTTATCCCCCCAAATCTGGATTCTACTTACTCCAGGGATAGTCTGAAGCCTCTCTTTAAAAATATTATCAGCTAAGTAAGAGACATCAAGTAGGCTCCTTACTTCACTTTGGACACTCAAATATATAATCGGGCTTGAATCAGCATCTGCTTTAGAAACCACAGGAGGTTCAGCATCCGGTGGTAGATTTCTCTGTGCACCTGCTACTTTATCCCTAACATCATTTGCGGCAGCTTCAAGATCAGCTCCAACATCAAATTCTACTGTTATATTACTTGTTCCATCATTACTGGTGGAACTCATGGATTTGATCCCTTGGATACCATTAATGGCTTCTTCAAGTGGCTCAGTGATTTGGGCTTCTATGACATCGGCATTTGCACCGGTATATGAAGTCCTTACAGAAATCACTGGCGGATCCACACTTGGATATTCCCGGACCCCAAGTAAACTGATACCGATCACACCAAAAAGTACGATGGTTATCGACATCACGATGGCCAAAACTGGCCTGTTGATACTCAAACTAGAAAGACCTGCCATATTAGTTTGTATTTGTAATTTTCAACAAAGAACCCGGTCTAGCTTGTAGTACACCTGATGTAAGTACCATTTCACCTTCTTCCAACCCACTAGTGATTTGAACTTGGCTTTCTGTACGGGTTCCAATTTCTACTTTTCTTTCTTCAGCCATTTGATCCTTTCCGACCACAAAGACCTTATAGCCTTGAAGTTCTGGAATTACAGATTCTGCTGGCACCATTAAAGCGTTATCAATTTCTCCCAGAACAAACCGGATCTTCACAAACATTCCAGGAAGGAATTTGCCTCCTTTATTTGAACTTTGAGCTCTAAGTTTCAATGTTCGTGTGGCAGCATCGATTTGTGGCTCGAAAGCATATACTTTGCCTTCTGTCTCATCCAGTGTTGCCTCACTTGAGAAAAAAACTGGAGCTCCAACTTCCACCATATTAGCATATCGTTCTGGAATGGAAAATTCGATTTTGATCGGATCCATATTCACTACCGTTGCAATTATATCATTAGTACCGATTACACTTCCTTCACTGACTTGTCGTAAACCCAGCACCCCGTTAAATGGAGCTCTAACAATCGTTTTTTGGATTTGAGCTTCTACAAGTTTTAGATCTGAAAGTGTTGTATTATATTGATTTAGGACAATATCATATTCTTCCTGACTGATTGCCTCTCGTGCTAAAAGCTGCTTTTGACGATTTTCTTGACTCTCGAAAAGCTTCTGCGTAAACTCCAATTTTTGATATTGAGCTTGAAGATCGTTGTCATTCAAGTAAAGCAAAGGTGTTCCTTTGGTTACATATTGACCTTCTTTGAATGTGATCTTAGTAACCAAACCAGAAACTTCGGGTCTTAAGGATACGGATTCATTAGGAAGAATTGTTCCGGTGACATTGAGCTGATTCATTAATGTCTCCTTCTTCAAAGTGACTACTGTCACAGGTAACTCTTGGCTTCCTCCTGCCGGAGGGCCAGAAGAAACAGCAGGGCCCGAACTTGTGCCACTATTCCATCTTGGATAGATGTAAATGATCGCGATTAAAACGACAACTGCTACTATTAATAGGGTTTTGGTTTGCTTATTCATTTAGAATAGTTGGAGCTTAATTACTGTGATTTTGAATAAATGCAAGCGATAAATGATTGAATTCGTTAGGACGCTCTACATTCACGACATGGCCACATTTTTCAAGAATGGATAAAATAGAATTTTTATGAGATTTGATAATATTCCTTACCGGTTCCAAAAACATCACATCTTGGTCACCCATCACATACAATGTGGGAATACCAAGATCTGTTTCTTTGAAATATCTCAATAATGGATTAATGTCTTTTGTTAGTTTAAACCATCGGATAAACTCTTTTTGGCAAAGCTTCTGAGCTTCTTGGATAAATAGATTTCGCGATTCTGCATGCTGCCTCCTAGGCATAATGATAAAAGCGAAAAGCCTGTAAAGCCACATATAAGGAATAATTCGCTTAAAAGTATTCCCCAAGAAAACCAAGACCCTCGATTGGGTGGTCAAACGAGTAACTGCCCCTGCCATTACAAGCGATTTTACACGATGTTTGTCTAATTCTGCCAATTGTCTGACCAAAATTGTTCCAAGGGAAACTCCCATGAAATGTGCAGGTGGAATTTGTAATTCATCAATCACCTCAATAATATCTTCAGTAACAGCAGTAAAGGTATATTCCTCATTGTAGATCGCTTTTGGAATGTCAACCGATTTCCCGTGCCCTCTCAAATCAATGAGCAAAAGATTGAATTGCTTTTTGAAATCCTTTAACTGCTTAAACCAAACTGCCGAAGAACCTCCTGCACCATGGATAAAAACAACCCATTCTTTACTCGTCTTATGATCAAATTTCTTGTAATACAACATAGAATATAAACTCGAGCCGATTGAGAATGGTTTTGGAAAGTAAAATTACGAGTATTTATAGCATCTTTTTCATAAAAAGTACTGGAGGCAAATCCCAAACATCAATGGAAAAAAAAGAGGATGTTTTATTCCGTAAATTTGAAAAAAACTTAAAATTTCCACCCAAGTGTACTTTGTACAACATAATCAAAATCAGTTGCTCCCAGAGTAGGCATATTATCATAGTTCATTGCAAACCCAACTTTTAAAAAAAAGTTCTCTATAAATTTATAAGTAACGTCTAATCGGGCATCTGACCTCCATCTTCCCTCAGTGGAAAAGCTTTTATAAGCTACCAATGTCCCGGAAAAATTAAATACTCCTACATCGTAAAAATTCAAATCTGTGCCCATAATCGCCTCCAAAGAATTAGTAGATGGTAAGTCTCCTTCAAACCTTTCATCATTATTATTCAGCCCAGCTTGAAAATTCCAGTATGAATGATTAGTATGAATAAAATAAACACCAGCTCCAACTATAGAGCTGACTCTGAGCTCGATGAGTTGTTGAGTATTACTCAATAATCCAAGCATTCCAAACAAGAAAAAATCTTTGGGAAGATAAAATAAAACTGTTCCATTTGCATCATACCTTTGGATCGGACTGGTAGACTCCTGAATCGAGCGAATGGCATTAAAATTAAATAAACCGCCCCAACGGTCTCCGGAATAGTTCAAATTAGTTTTTACAGAAAACTGCCTCAGTTTATTTGACCTGGCAAGATTAAAACCTAGGCTTATTTCTCCATTAAATCGACTTGCAAACGATTCGTTTATCTCATCTAGGAGTACAACTTCTTCTTTATGAAGATTAATCTTGTTGTCTTCATCCAGATCGATATTATTTTGAGTTCTTTGGCTAGGATTCACGACTGACAATTGGAGAGTATCGATTGCTACTGTTTTAATTCTACCTTTCAATCTTTCACCATTTTTTAGGGTGATTAAATACAGGTGGCCTGTATTGATCTCCATTACTTCTTTCCATTTGACTTGAATATCCACATTTGAATAGACAGTTTTTATGGTAACTATTCCTTTATCCAAATATTTAATTTCACCTACTATAATATCTTCATTTGATAATCTTAAAGTATCTTTTTGGGCTAGGCAAAAATTATGAAACCCTACTAAAAATAGGGTTCCAATAAATAATACTTTACGAAATGAATTTATAATTCCCATCCAACTGTAGTTTGGAAAATGTAATCAAGGGTGGTAGCTCCTGCTATTGGTCTATTATCATAGTTCATGGTGGTTCCCAATTTTACATAGAAATCAGAAAAGAATTCATACTTGACATCTAGCTTAAAATCTGTTCTAAATCTTCCGGACTCAGTTAAACTGGGGTAGGCAACTACCTGAGAAAGCAAACTTAAATCACCTATATCATACATGTTTAATTCTGCTCCAATAAATGCTTCACTAGAGCTTCGAGAAGGAGTGTCATCAAAATAAGATTCATTGTTAAGGTTGACACCAGTTTGAAAACCAAAATAGGTTTGGTTGGTATGAACAACATATTTACCTATACCGACTTTGTTACCATTCCTTAGTTTAATTAACTGCTCTGTATTGGAAAGTAAGGTGAGGTTATATAACAGAAACCAATCTTTTGGTAAAAAATAATTAAAAGTAAAGTCTGCATCAGTTCTTTTTACAGGGTCTACCTCATCTTGATTTGATCGAAGTGAGTTATAAGAGGCGTTGGCTTTCCAACGGTCCGCCAGATATCCCAACCCACTACGAACATTAAATTGTCTCAAATTATTTGCTTTGGTAACTGACCATCCCAAATCAATATTTGCGGAAAGCCGGCTCCAAAACCCCTCGTCTAAGGCATTTAAGTATACAACTTGATCCAAATCAACTTCTATTGTGCCTCCACCGATATCCTCGGTATTATCATTTCTTTTCTTTTTCCCAATTGGAATAATATTATCAGGATCATAAGTATTGATAGAGATGATTTCATCTCCTATACTTTGTATAGTTCCATTATATCTCTTCCCATTAGAAAGTGTTATCAAATATTTGGTATCTGAAAAAATCTGGGCTATTCCGCTCCATTCAATCTTAAAGTCTGAGTCGCTATAGTCTGTTTCGATTGTAAGAACGCCTCTATCCATGCTCTTAATTTCACCGATGATCACGTCTTTATTTTTCAAAATCAGTGAATCTGTTTGAGCAGAAATAGAGAAAACAACTCCCAGCGCAAGGATAAGTGTGAAAAGATTTTTCATATTGTCATAACTTTGAAATATAAAATTTTGTTAAAAATAAAAAATGCACCCTAAATAGGGTGCATTTTCAATAGATTTTTAAATCTTTAATTAAACATATACCGAACTCCAACCTGCATTCTCCAAGTATCTCCGATGGAAGTTGTGGTTCTGAAAGTTTCAGTTGGGAAATTACTTGTACCTGGGACAGTGTTTAATCTATATTCAGGCTGTCCTGCGGGATTAACACCTCTGAAGTTTAGCAAATTTTCCTGGAAAGCAAATTTTTGAATACCCCATGAGGAATTAAACATATTTCCAATGTTCAAAATATCAACTGAAAGCTGTAGTCTGTTTTTCTTGTCTTTAGAAAGTACAAGGTCCTCAGTAATTCTGAAGTCAAACCTGTTTACAAAAGGTCTTAATGCTCCGTTTCTTTCAGCAATATTTCCTCTATTCTCACTAAGATAATCATCCTGATCTATGTAAGCATTTAACAGTTGAGCTTGTTCAGCTGCAGTTACTGTTCTTCCGTCAAGCGTAAATTCCTGGAAAACTAATTCATTCGCATTATTCGGAATATACATTAATCTATTTGACGCATCCCCGAAGTTTCCAGAATAAGTATAAGAGAATCTACCGGCATCAGATCCTTCATAGAATAAAGAGATCGTGGTATTATCAGTCTGATAAGAAATATTACCAATAACTCTATTAGGAATATCAAATCCTGCAAAACTTAATTCAGGGTCATTTCTATCAGATGATACAGTCGCAGGCCATAATGAAATAGCTTGAGATCCACTTGAAGCATCCAAATCTCTTGATCTAGATCTTGTGTAGGCTGCCATTACAGAGAATCCATTGTCAAATTGCTTCTGTAATTGAGCAGTTAAAGAGTAATAGTCCGCTCTTCTTTGAGCATTGGTCAAATAGAAAACATTTCTAAAATCTGAGTCACCGGAATAATTTGTCCCATTCCAATAAGGTCTCTGATCTGGTCCAGAGAGTGTTCCATCTGGAGTTCTCACAACTGGATTATAGGCTATCGGAGTAGAAACATCTTTTGAATAAATGAATTCCAATGTACCTATTATACCAAATGGTAATACTTGGTCAACAGCTAGGTTAGATCTCCAAACTTGTGGAAGTTTGAAGTTTCTATCTGTCAGGTTCAATTCATTAGAAAGAGATTGGCCTGGATTTTCAGGGTTCCCAAAAGTCACATCAGGAGAAAATACGTAGTTTGGACCCAAAGCATCTGCCGCATCTTGGCCTTCATACCCTAATCCACCTCTTACTACACCAGATCCATTCACTTGGTTGGACAACCAAACAAAAGGAATTCTTCCTGAGAAAATTCCTGTACCACCTCTTACCTGGGTTGTTCTATCTCCTTTAGCATCCCAGTTAAAACCTACCCTTGGAGACCAAAGTGGATTTACTTTTGGGAATTGGCTCACGTCAGGAGTGATAGTTCCATCAGGAGTTTCAAAAGTCTTATTCAAATCATCCAACAAGTCGTTTGAAGGAATATCAATTGGATAGAAAGGAAAATCAATTCTCAAACCACCGGTAACTTTCAAGTTTTGAGTAATCTGATACTCATCCTGAACATACATACCAAATTGACCAAAATTTGTATTATCAACAGGAGGTGTAGTTGAACCGTCTAAAGCATACCCTTTTGCAAAAGCCTCTGGATAGGTTCCAGGAGTTTTATTAATAACTGTTGCTACAAAATCATCATAAGAGTTGAATCTATAGAAACCATTGAAAACTGGGTTAAATGCATTTTTGAACGTCATATATTCAAAATTGACACCGAAAGTATAAGTATGGTTTCCTTTGTAGATAGAGAAATTATCAGTGAAATTGAAAATGTTGTTTTCCAATAAGTTACCTACAGTAAACAATTCATTTCCCATTGACATATAGTACAATAAGTTACCAGAAGCATCTGGCTCCATTACTTCAATGAACGGAAAATCCTGTCCACCCGGAATTCCTCTTTTTGGATCTGTAATAGAAGTATATCCTATGTTAATTTGGTTGGACATGTTAACCCCAACTCTTGAGTTAACTTCAGCAACCCATGACTGTACTTTTCTATCATTCGTATAGTTAGCATTTCTGAAGTTCATTGCTTCAATCCCAGTTCTATTCGTATTTCTATATCTGGTAGAAATATATCTTACTGAGTTTCCATTAGTCGGCACATCCGTAAATGCTGAATAATTATTATATCGGATGGACACTTTATGGTTTTCATTTAGGTTCCAATCCAATCTTGCGTTAAACCTTTCTTGCTCGGAAGCGAAGGCATAATTTTCATAGGGTCCTGCTTCGTATCCATACAACTCAGAAAGTCGATCACGAACAAAGTCCAACTGTGAAGCCGGAACTCTAGAAACAGTCAAACCATCAGGTTCTAATCCTGGTCTTGAAGCAACTTTAGTAAAGCTTGGAACTGCTTCAGTTTCTTTCTCATAGGAAACAAAGAAGAATACTTTATTTTTAATAATTGGACCCCCTAATCTAAAACCAGAAATCTCATTTTTGGAATCACCCACGTTAAGACGAGTATCTCCAACTTTATCTCCAATCATTTGATCATTTCTAAGGAAATAATAAGCTGATCCAGAAAATTCGTTTGTACCTGATTTGGTAATCGCATTTACTGAAGCTCCTGTAAATCCAGCCTGACGAACATCAAATGGCGCAAGGTTTACCTGAACTTCTTCAATGGCATCTAAGGAAATAGGATTAGCTCCTGCAAATTGACCTGAGCCAAGACCGAAGTTATTATTGTAAATATTTCCGTCAATGGTATAATTGTTAAATCTGCTTGAAGTACCTGCGAAAGAAGTTCCGTTAGATTGAGGTGTCAATCTTGTGAAATCATTGATACTTCTGTTGACCGTAGGAAGCGAATTGATCTTATCATTATTTAAATTCAGTGCAGCTCCAGTCCTATCTGAATTCATAATCGCATCTTTACTTGCTATTACTTCCACTACATCTAATTCCATTCCATCAGAAAGCTGAACGTTTAGTGTATAGGTAGCACCTAATCCTAAAACGATTCCGTCAAATGTTCTTTCTTCAAATCCTACAAAAGAAACTACGACAGTGTAAGGCCCTCCAACACGCATGTTTGGTAGAACAAATCGACCTTCTAAATTACTAACAGCCCCATATCTGGTACCAGATGGCTCATGAGTAGCCACAATATTTGCTCCTGGGAGCGACTCTCCCGTTTCGTCGATAACATTCCCTTGGATGTTCGCGGTGGTTACGCCTTGAGAAAAGGCTAATCCTGTGCTCATCACCATGAATATCAAAGACAATAAATTCTTAAGTAAATTTTGCCTCATAATAAATTGGTTTTTTGTATAAGTTGGTTTTAAATTTTTCTACGCAAAAGTAAAATGACCTTTTGGTAATCCTGGGTAGTTACTGTTATCTTTTGACTCGCGAATTTCACAATTTTTAACAAAAAAATAATATTTAAAGACAAATAAAATTCTTTTAACGGCAAAAAAACTTTAATTCTTTTGTCAAAAAGTTAAATTTTAAAACAGAATTTTACAATATTTTCTATTTTATGGGTAAATCTGGAAATTCGCAACTGGTTCAAAAATCATAATTCAATTTTGCTTTTTGCCCATTAAATGATTCCTTTCTTTACTTAATTAAAAAAATTCAAAATATCCTTCACTTTGAGAAATAAGAATTTAGCATGGCTCTACCTGTTTTTGTTAGCTACCTTGGCAGATTTAGTCTTTTTATTAGAATTTAATTCTGAACTTAGATTTTACTCCAAACCATTGATTTTATTGGGATTGATCCTCTATTTCTATAGGATCACAAAACCAATTGCAAGTACCCTTCTTACCAAAGCAATTTTAGGAGCTCTGATTTTTTCTTGGATAGGAGATATTCTTCTTTTATGGCCAGATTTGTTTGTTTACGGTTTGGGTGCATTTTTGATGGCTCATGTCTGTTATATAATTGCATTTAAAGTTGCCCAGAAAAATCCTGGTGAAATAGGAAATGTAAACTTCATTAAGACTTTCTTTTTCAATCTTCCCTTTTATATCATTGCAGCTTTTGTCTATTACCTTATTCAATCAAACTTGGGGGTATTAAAAATCCCTGTGATTATTTATGTGATTACAATTGTTTCTATGGTTACGACGGCAAGGGAAAGATTTGGAAAATCAAATCCTGCCAGTTTTTGGCAAGTCATGATAGGCGCAACTTTATTTTTCTTATCCGATGGAATATTGGCGATAAACCGATTTTACCGGGAATTTCCTGAAGCTGGAATACTAATCATGGGAACTTATGCGATTGGACAGCTCCTCATTGTGATGGGAATTCGAAGTCATATTATTCAACCTCATTAGTCAATCCTTGAATAGTAATTACAAAAGCTTTATTTCTAAACTCTGAAATGGACAAACAAATCCTAATTGACCTAGTCACGAAAACCATGCCTTATGGAAAATACAAAGGCAGACTTTTGTGTGATGTGCCCGAGCATTACCTAGTGTGGATGCATGGACAAGGCTTTCCTGAGGGAAAGTTGGGCATGTGGCTTCATACCTTATATGAAATTCGATTGAATGGTCTGGAAGATATTTTAAGAGAGCTCCGAAAAAATTATAGATAAAAAAAGAGGCCGAAGCCTCTTTCCTTACTTTTTCAAGTTTACCAAAATCGACAATTCTTTAAGTTGTTCGTCAGCGATAGTACTTGGTGAGTCGATCATGACATCTCTTCCTGAATTGTTTTTTGGAAATGCGATGTAATCCCTGATGGAATCCGAACCACCAAAAATCGCACAAAGTCGATCAAACCCAAATGCAATACCTCCGTGAGGAGGCGCTCCATATTCAAATGCTTCCATTAAGAACCCAAATTGATTTTGAGCTTCTTCATCCGTGAATCCAAGATGCTTGAACATCAATTGTTGAGTTGCCCGGTCATGGATACGAATAGATCCCCCTCCGATTTCTACCCCATTTATTACTAAATCATAAGCATTTGCTCTTACAGCTCCCGGGTCGGAATCCAATAACGCAATATCTTCAGATTTTGGAGAAGTGAATGGGTGATGCATCGCGTGGTAACGATTGGTCTCTTCATCCCATTCCAACAATGGAAAATCAACTACCCAAAGTGGTTTGAAAACATTTCTATCGCGAAGACCAAGATCTTCCCCCATTTTTAAACGAAGTTCTGAAAGCTGCTTTCTTACTTTACCGGTATCTCCGCTTAGGATTAACATCAAATCACCCGGTTCTGCATCAAAAGCTTTAGCCCAGGCTTGAAGATCTTCTTGAGCATAAAATTTATCCACCGTCGATTTTATAGTACCATCAGCATTGTATTTAGCGTAAACCATGCCTTTAGCTCCAATCTGAGGTCTTTTTACCCAATCAGTAAGTGCATCTAATTGCTTCCGGGTATATTCAGCAGCTCCCTTCGCACAAATTCCAACAACAAGTTCTGCATCATCAAAAATACCAAACCCTTTTCCTTTCGCCAGATCATTCAATTCTACAAATTTCATATCAAAACGAAGATCTGGCTTATCATTACCATAATATTTCATGGCTTCAGCAAAAGTCATTCGCTTCACTTCCTCCAGTTCCACTCCTTTTACATTGGCAAAAAGATGTTTAGTCAAACCTTCAAAAGTGGATAAAATATCCTCTTGTTCAACAAATGCCATTTCGCAGTCTATCTGTGTGAATTCCGGCTGTCGATCAGCTCTTAGATCCTCATCTCTGAAGCATTTCACAATCTGGAAATATCGATCAAAACCAGAAACCATCAGCAATTGCTTAAAGGTCTGTGGGGATTGTGGAAGTGCATAAAACTCTCCTGGATTTACCCGACTTGGCACGACAAAATCACGGGCACCTTCGGGCGTAGATTTGATCAAAACAGGAGTTTCAACTTCAATAAAGTTTTGAGCATCCATGTACTTTCTAGTCTCCTGCATCATCTTGTGGCGCAATTGAAGTTTCTCACGGACTACGTTTCTCCTTAAATCGAGGTAGCGATATTTCATTCGCAACTCATCTCCCCCATCCGTTTCATCTTCAATGATAAATGGAGGGATTTTGGCAGCATTTAATACGTCTAGTTTACTTACTTTGATCTCGATAGAACCTGTCGGGATTTTATCGTTTTTTGAAGTTCTTTCGATCACTCTACCGGATGCCTGAACAACAAATTCTCTACCTAGGTCTGCGGCTTTTTCCAAAAGTTCTTTCTCTGAAGAATCCTCTTCAAAAATTAATTGGGTGATTCCATATCTGTCTCTCAAGTCAACCCAAATCAATCCGCCTTTATTTCTTACCCGCTGAACCCAGCCAGCTAAAATAACTTCTTGATTAATATGATCTAGGCGTAATTCGCCACAAGTATGCGTCCTCAGCATGTTATTAGTTTTTTTGGGAGGTCAAAGATAAAGAATTGAGGTCGAGTACACCACCATCTTTTTGGGATTCCTTACTATTTTGGACAAAACTCTGTGAAAAGCATTTTATTTCTACCTATTTGTTGAAATAATTCTAATTATTATTTCAACAAATTAGAGCTGTGAGAAAAATAAATAGCTGCATTGGATAAAATATCCAAGTGTGAAAATTCGTTGGCATTATAGTTGAACCAAAGGAAATAAGCCTAAAACTTGGAAAATAAGCCCTTTTTTCCTTGATTGAAGGTTATTCTATTATCCCAAACTTTACAGATTAATGAACAAAAGATGGATCGTTGCCACATTAGTGGTTTTGGCACTTGGTGCGGCAGCTATTTTTCATTATTTCCCCGGTCCCATAACATCTGAGACTGAATCAGAACCTTCTGAGGAATTAGTGGTTGAGGAGGTTTCCAAGGAAGTTTTCCTCTATGGTATTAATGTCACTGGACTCAACATCGTAGAAGGAACTGTCAGTAAAAACCAGACATTGGCAACGATTTTGGCCCCATTTAATGTCCCTTATCAGATTATTGATGAGATAGCTAAAAGGTCAAAGGAAGTATTTGATGTTAGGGGTATAGCTACCAATAAAAAGTTTACGGTTCTTACTCCTTCTGATTCTGCACAGGCACAATTTTTTATTTATGAGCCAAACCCGGCAGAATATGTTGTTTTCAATTTAGACTCCATGAATATCTACAAGGCGGAAAAGCCTGTGGAATACATTCAAAGAGAAGTTGCAGGGATTATCGAAAGCAATTTGTCTTCAGATATGACAAAGCAAAATGTTGGGTATGACATTGTCGATCAGTTTGCAGATTTATATGGGTGGTCAGTAGATTTTGGTGCACTTCAAAAAGGCGACAAGTTTAAAGTAGTTTTTGAAGAAAAAATGATTGATGGAAATGTGATTGGGGCCGGAGATATCAAACTTGCATATTTCGAACACAGAGGAGAACCATTTCATGCCATACCATTTGAGCAAAATGGAGAAATGAATTTTTTTGATCAAGAGGGAAATAGCTTGAAAAAAGCATTCCTGAGAGACCCGGTAAAATATACAAGAATAAGTTCTCGCTATAATCTCAGGAGATTCCATCC
>NZ_JAHEBC010000054.1 GCF_024642405.1 Algoriphagus sp.
TCTACAGAAAAATCGTCGTCTTCTGATCTGAAACTTTCGGCTTTTTCCAAATCTCCTAACTCGGTATATAGATAAGCCAAATTTTTATTCAACTCTGAATCTTCGGTTATTTCCAATGCTTTTTCAAAAGCAACAATTGCATTTTTGTTCTCATTTAATCGCATATAGGTCAACCCAAGATTCTTGTATGTAGGGAAAAAGTCCGGTTTATCGGTATTAAGACTCTCTAAATACAGTCGTTTAGCCTTTTCAAAATCTCCATTTTCATACGAGATTGCGGCTAATTTAAACTTGCTGAAATGATTTTTAGGTTGTTTTTTGATACTCTCTTCCAATACTTCAATTGCTCTTGTAGTATCTCCGACTCCTAAGAGCACTTCGGCAAGAGGTGCTAAATATTGTGAAACCGGTGCATCTTTCCCCAAAATCCTATATGCTTCATCAAATTGCTCGACAGAACTTGCATAAAGTATTTTAGCAGAATCCATCGAAGTTGACTTGGTTCTAGCTGCTTCCAATCTTAGTTCCTCAGCATACATCACATGGGTTCTCCAACTTTTTGGAGCTGTCTTCACCCCCGAAGATGATAGCGTTAAGGCATTTTCCCAAACTTTTGCTCTGTCCATGGTTTTCCAAGAAAATGCAAGCAGAATAGGAGCTAAAACAACAATCGAAAGAATTTCAAGTTTTTCGATTTTAAAAAGGAGCAGTGTTCTATAAAGCCCATAAACGATTAAAATGCTAAATGCTAATGAAGGGATAAATAAAAACCGTTCCCCTAGATTTGAACCAATTGTAAGTGAAGGAGTAAGATTGGCAAAAATCGAAAAAGTAGCTAGGTAAAATAGTATCCCAAAGCTTAATATGCTTCTAGCTTTAAAACCTTTAATCGCTACATAAATCAAACCTAAAAAAACACCTAAACTCAACCAAACCAATGGGTTTTTAAATGTTTGAACATTAATCTGGCTAAATGAATAATCCCAAGAAAGCGGATGCGGAAATACTAAAAGTTTCAGGTATTGCAGATAAATATAAAGGTTAGTGGCTAAACGCTCACCTCCATTTAAGCCATATAAGACAGAGTTGATTTTAGAGTCATAAACAGTGGCAGCTTTATCTAAAACAATGGCTCTACAAAGCATGTAAAGAATTACGGGGATCAAAAATGGAAAAACCGATTTGATACTTTCCCAAAATACTTTCCTTTGAAAGAAGTACGCAATTAAAAAGACAAGGGCCAATAAAGTAATGGTCTCTTCTTTTGAGATTAAGGAAAAAAAGAATAATACCCCAATCAGTAATTTTCTAATTATCGTGAGTCGATTCTCACTTTTAAACCAAAGTAAAATTGCAGAAAAAGCAAAGATTGAAGCAAAAAGTGTGTCTCTACTTTTTACAGAAGCAACCACCTCGGTATGAATTGGGTGGACAGCATATAATGCCAGAATTAATATCGGGATGAAGAAGGGAAATGCCTTTTTTTGTGACAGTTCGACTAAAAGCATCCCTAGAATTACGAGAAGAGAAAAGTACAAGATGACATTCAAAATATGCCCATTTGACGCATCAAATTCTCCGAAAATTTGATACTCAACGGCGAAAGTCAACAGAGTAAAAGGTCTGTAGATACTGGTATTTACAGGGTTTATCTCAATGAAATTCATAGAGCCGTATTTAAATAACTCGGCCCATTCTGACAATCCTTTTAATGTAACACGATTGAAATAGGCATAAATACCATCATCCCCAGTATAACCATAATTGATTGTTTGAAGGTATAAACCAGCCCCCAAGAAGGAAATAATCAAGATCCAAAAGATTGGTTTTTGCTTCATTCTAAATTTTTAAATGAATCGGAAAATAAAAATAAAATTCAAAAGTAAGAATTCCAGCTTTTCAAAATTGGTTTCTGAAATTTCAAATAACCAGTTTCTTCATCAACCAATCGGTTTGTATCTCATCTCCAAAAGGAAATGGGTGGGTACTGAATTTTTCGAAACCATTCTTTTGGTAAAAGCGAATTGCTCTAGGGT
The DNA here is from genome assembly GCF_024642405.1 of Algoriphagus sp. Taxonomy (GTDB): domain Bacteria; phylum Bacteroidota; class Bacteroidia; order Cytophagales; family Cyclobacteriaceae; genus Algoriphagus. Next base: position 2,037 of record NZ_JAHEBC010000054.1, read on the forward strand.
TATGTTCCCAAACCCCCAGCCACACATATTTTAACCCTTTTTGTTTTGCAAAAGCAAAAGCTTTATCCAATAATTCTTTACCCAAACCAAAACCAATATATTCTTGCAGAACATAGAGTCTTGCTATTTCAAGACTTTCTGGATCATGAATATCTGTTTGAGCGGGCACTAAATTTAGTTTGGTGTAGCCAATAATCTCCTTATTAATTTCGGCGATATAGAAAGTGGATGCTGGTACGGGTAGCTCCCTCTTAAATTGATCAATGGTAAATGCCTCATCCAAATAAGATTCTACATTTTCCAATTTATTGTTTGCGGTAAAAGCTTGCAGAAAGGACTTTTTTGCCATCTCCACCAATGGATTCAAATCTTCCTCCAATGCCTCCCTGATTTTTACACTCTGCTTATTTATTTGCACGATTTAATTTTTTAAGTGCCTGATCAATCTGAGAAAGAGGAAAATCACCCAAAATCGCACGGTATTCCCCACTAGGATGAAGAACTACAAAACTTTTGCAAGGATAGGGATACTTAAAAAACTCCTTTTCAAAAACTCCTTCCGGGTCGACTTCCCAGTTCATGATTGAAGAATATTTTTCAAGCCCAACCGGATTTTTATAAAGATAAATTGGAGATGCCGCATTCCCTTTTTCAGCCCATTTCTTCAAACTTTTATCAGCTTTTTCCATAGCATCTATATCAAAATCTCTACTATTTGAATTGCATTCGTCAGGACCTGGATAAAAAATAACTATTAATGATTTTCCTTCAGAAAAGGCAGAACTATTTCCAGTCTTTTCATAAAAAACTAATGGTTCATCAACTTTCCCGAACGGCATTCGAAATATCAAAACCATCTCCCCTTCCTTATCACTTGGTACGCCAAAATAAGGTCCATTCAAAATTTGCTCTTCAAACTGAGTTTTTGTAATTCTTCCTCCTAGTTCATTCCGGTAAGAAGTTTGGGCTACCGAGGATATCCCTATTAAAATAAAGCTAAGGCAAAACCATAATTTCATACTTTTTGCTTGAGTACAAGAAATTAAACAACCAATCTTCATTGGGTGCGAATATACCTGAAATATACTTTCGACATCTTCTCTTTTCTGAAATCAAATCGGAGTAGCCAAGTTTTTAATTTTAAAAAACATTGAAAATGGATGATGAAAAAAGCTGTACGATTTTTCAAAATTTCACTTATTAGTCAAATCGAAAATATTTAAAAACGTGAAATTTAAGTTTAGAAGATGAGTTATGTTAAAGCTTTAGACTCCGAAATGCAAAGTTGAAGTCATTAATTTTAATCCCTATTAAATCGACTATCTGCCTAACTCTAAATCTAATAGTTCCAAAATCGTATTCAAATCCTCCATTAATGGATCGTAATGATTAGTCTTGGTCGCCTCGCTCGTCAAAATAAAAATCAGAACATTATTCTCAAATCTTCTAGAATCCAAAATCCCCAAATTACTATGGAAGGAAGTTGGGCCTGGAATTTCCAATGCCTGACTCACCCCTGTTTGATCAAGGATCGTTTGGATGCTAAAATCATCACCGCGAGATAAATCCAATACCCTTTCTCTTTGTACGCCTAATTCCGTCTCTTGCCTTTTGATATCTTCCAAGGTAGAGATCCAAGTGGTAAGTTGCTTTCTCAGTTCCACGCTGGAGATCGTTTTCAGACTTCCTGAATTTATCATTTCATTCAAAAGAGAGTTGTTTGAATTGAAAGAGATATCATTGGAAAAAGTATTTAAAAACAACTCAGAAAGCCTCTGCTCTGTGATTTCTTGCTGCTCATCATGCATGTACCTCAAAATTTCTTTGGCTCCATCCAGATTTTTTTGATTCACTGCGATTAATTCGGTCAATTTCGATTTACTTACCTGAAACTCAAACCTCAGGCCTTTTAAATAATTCAGTTCGTTGTCAGCTTGAATTCTGTTGAGATTGGCATTGTTCAGAGCCAAGGCAATCAAAATCCCAATCACCACTAATACAATTTCTCCCAATGCATAAATCAAGTATTTACTTAATCTATTTTCCTGAATCAGGTTCTGGCGGATTTTTCTAAAAAATTTGATCATGTGAATTTTCTCAATTTATGATTCTTCGACAAATTATAAAAATCTAAAAAGGATGTAGAAAGCACTCGCTGTTTATAAAACAATTCTAAAAGTTTAGCCTTGTTTCTCTATGATTTTTAAAAGTGCAAGAGTATTCATTTGCTAATAGAAATAAAGGAATTTTTATTGTATCGAACCACAACTCAGCGAATTAAACCTTATTTTTTAAAGCAAAAAAATCCAAAGCCCGCATAATGTTATCAGCGAAATCCTTATTTTAGTCTGTATAACACCAAATATTTTTATTAATAATGTTGGTATAATCGCAATACACTTGTGATGAGGCTTCGGTTTATACAACCAATATGTGCCATTTTAGAGTGTTACTAATTATGAAAAAAGCTTTAAAATTTTTTAAGTGGTTTTTCCTATCTATCATTGGATTAGTAGGGGTTGCTTTAATTGTCCTTTTTATTATCGGCATACCTAAACCTGGAACTTTTATAACTAAAAATGTTCCTAAAATCGGAATTGGCAACGCATTTTCGATGCTTCCTCACTTATCCAATATTAATTTTTTTATATTATTTGGTTTTGATAATAGCCAAAACTTGTTGTTCGGTAAACCCAGTGGCTTTTATGTGGCTAATGTAGAAAATAACTCAATTGAATCATTCCAAGGAGCACTCCCTTTTGTAGCTTATGGTAGTTCTGCCCAAAGACTAAAGGACAGTAACACTTTTCTTTACTTAAATGTAAAAAATGCCGAAGAAGACAGGGATTTACTACAATTCAACACAGAAACTGGAGAGCGTGAAACCCTATTTGTTGGTAATTCGTCGGTTACCAGTTTTGGGATTTCACCTGATAACTCGATTTTACTGGTCTATAATGAAGACCACGAATCGTCTGTTAATACACTCTATAAAATGTCATTAAATAATGACAGTGTACCGCAAGCACTTTGTACGTTTAAAGGTCTTGTTGAAGTGCAAGGATTTGATCTCAACATGGAAAATGCATATGTACTTCAATCCTATAGCGAAAAAGACGGAAAATTATATAGAGTAAACCTTGAAACAGGAGAAGCTGAACTAGAATTTGAAGAGGAAGGTGAATCTAAGTTCTATCATGGAATCCAATTTACTTGGTATGCAAGGCATAAGCGATTTTTACAAACCAAAAGCGATTCTATTGCCTACTATGTCCGTACCGGCTCCTCAGGCCTTTCCAAAGAGTTTTCAGTTATTTGGGAATACAATAAAAATACGAAAAGTCTAACTCAAATTTCTCCAGAGCTAAAAGGAGACATTGGCCATATAGCCCTAACCGCAGACGAGCGCTATTTAGTTTATCTTTTCATGCACAAAGGCTATTCACAAATCCACGCTTACGACAGAGTGGAAAAAAAGAATTTTATCCTATATAATGATACCGAAAATCCCGTAGCCTTAATGGGAAATATCCCTTTCCTTTTACATCCTGATCAGAATAAAGTTTATTTCTCAAAGTATTCGATGAGTAGTAAAGAATTATGTCAAGTGGATATTGAAAATTCATCTCTTGAAATAATTGATCCCGACCCTTCAGCTCCGAATGACACTGATATAACTTTTGGGGAGTTTACATATCCCACAACAGAATCTAGCATTGGATTAATGAATGGTATTCATTCATTCATTTACAAGCCAAAACAACCAAAAACCGAAAAACTTCCTGTCTTTATAATCTTTCACGGGGGGCCAGATTCCCATGATATTCCATATAATGCCGGAATGGAAGGTTTTGTAGCTCCATTTGTAGATGACTTTGCTGTGATAACTCCGAACTACCGAGGGTCAACAGGATATGGGATGACTTTTGAAAAGGCTGATGACCAACAAAATAGAGGTAAACAAATTGAAGATGTAAAAGCACTCGTCGATTGGATAAAAACTCAGGAAGACCTTGATGATCAAAAAATAGTTTTAATGGGTGTCTCTTGGGGAGGTTTTATGACCATGGCATCCTTGGCTAAATATCCAGATTTATTCCTCGGTGGTATAAGCATGAATGGGGCAACCTTGAATCCCGGCGCACCGAGAGAAGCAGGACTGCTCGTTGGTTGGGATGAAGCCGAAATTGGGGATAGATCTGATCCGGATATAAATGCAACAATCAAACAGGTTTCGCCTGTGACAAATGCAAAATCCATATCAAAACCATTATTATTGATTCAAGCTGAAAGAGACGCAAGAGTATCTGTCGAATCGGCGAGAAAAATTGTGAAAGCATTGGAAGCTAAACCCGAAAATAAGCTATGGTATATTGAGGCTTCTGAAGCCGGGCATATGAGTGGTGTATCAAATCCCTTAGAAGGAATTTATCTTTTTTCAACAATGAAGCAGTTTGTGGATGAATTAATTGACAATTAAGCAGCTCACAAAAATGTTTATATCGCATTGAAATGCCCTTTATACTACCTTTTCGAAAAAAATTATTAGAGTTATGATAGTAATCAAGAAAATTATGAAATGGTTACTTTATGTTCTTAGCAGCATTTTAGTATTAATATTAGTATTACTGCTCGTCATCAGAATCAACAGTTCTGGGATTGAAGAACCATTTTTAGACAATGATGGAAACGTGCTTCCTAACAGTATAGCGTACCATGAAGACATGGTTATCAATGGCGCCCCTCAAAGGGTCACAATAAGAGGGAAGGATATAAATAATCCTGTTCTGTTAAGGGTTATAGGTGGACCTGGTGCTTTTCACACTCCTGCTGCCAATAAAGTTTTAGGAGTAGACTTAGAAGATCTCTTTACAGTTTGTTATTGGGACCAAAGGGGTGCAGGCCCCGCCTATGACAATAGCATTCCCGATTCAACGATTACACTTGAACAAATAGTAGAAGACGGCTTGGACGTGACAAAGTTTTTGATTCAAAAATTCAACAAGGATAAAATCTATATTGAAGGTATGTCTTGGGGAACCACTGTAAGCGCCTATATGGTGCAGAAAAAACCTGAATTATTCAAAGCCTATATAGGAATTGGGCAAATGGCAAACCAACCTCTTTCAGAACAAATGTCATTTGATTTTGCAATGGGGGAAGCACAAAAACACAACGATCAAGAATCTATCGAGGCATTAAATAAAATTGGAAGACCTCCGTACCCTCATATGACTAATGTTGAAATGGCTGAGGCTTGTGATGTGGAGCGTGAAGTTGTTTATAAATACGCGATTTCAAGTTTTTCTCCGAGTTTCAAGGAATTAAGTGGCGTTTTACTGGACAATGGTGCGGCCTTCAAAGAGAAATATGCTTTCTTTCAGTACTATGGAACCGTTTACCCCGCCTATAACATTTTATGGCCGACATGCTTTAATATCAACCTAATTCGTGATGTTCCAGAATGGAAAATTCCAGTTTATATTATGCAGGGAGATAATGACCATTCGACGGAGACTTCCCTTGCAAAAGCATATTTTGATACTTTAAAAGCGCCTCTTAAAAAGTGGTTCTTATTTGAAAATGCAACGCATGAAGTATTATTAGAATACCCTGAAAAATATCGTTCAATTTATATTGCTGAAGTACTCAGGAATTAATACTGCCAAAATAATTTGGGAATTTAATAATGATTTCTATGGCTGTTCCAAAATCATCTTATCTGCTTGAAGCCCGATGTTAACTTCAAAATACGTAATGGTTTATGTGTAATTTAAAAAATCAACTTTTTATTTTTCAGAATCTATAATTATCCTCCCTAGGTTTCATCCAGAGGCTTAAGGTAGTTATTAACTTCATTAAGAAATAAACGCCCACGACTTCATTTATTTTTTTATTTGCATTTTAAAAAGGTAGTGCTTTGGAAATGAAGTAAATAATACAACGAGGCTAAAATTTTTATTAGTATCATTTTTATCTTAATGAGCGTATCCGGCGTATTTGCTCAATCAAATCAAGATGAAATTGAGCAGTCTATTCAGCAAAAAGTGAAGGATTATTTTATTCAATTTAAAAAGTAGTTTCAAAAAAAATAGGAGGAAGATGATTCTTTGAAAAAATCTGAATAGAAATAAGCTTATTTAAGCTCATGAAAGAAGTTCTACAATCTCACATATCCTTATCAGAATCACTGTATCAGGTCTTTCTTGATGCCTCCAAGAAACTTGAAGCAAAAAAAGGTGAGATCCTGTTTTTTCCTCAGCAGGGAAATAAAAGAATTCTTTTTATCGAAAAAGGGCTTTTGAGGGGGTATAAAATTATCGACGGAAAAGATTACACCCATCATTTTTATACTGAAAATTGGTTTGCCACGGACTTTGAAAGTTTTCTTACAAATCAATCCGGCCAGTTGTATATCGAGGCTATGACAGATGTGAGCTATTATGAATTCCAAAAGGAAACCCTACTTCAACTTTACCGATCCCATCATGAATTGGAAAGACTCGGAAGAATTATTGCCGAAAAAGCCTTTCTCGCTACAGTCCAAAAACTAACCGATATTCAAACCTTAGATTTGAAAAGCAGGTACCAGCAACTGATATTAAAAAATCAGGAGTTATTTCTAAAAGTCCCCCAAAAATACATCGCTTCCTATCTTGGAGTTTCAGAACAAAGCCTTAGTCGAATTAAAAATTCTTTGATTTCTTAACATTTGTGAATGTTTGGAGCAATGAAAACTCTTTCCTTTGTGTCTTTCTTTAAATTCCCTTATGTACGCTATTTTCTCGCTTATCACTTTGCTACTGAACCTGTTCTTTGAACCTTCTCATACAGAAACTGCCAAAGAATTTATCCCTACTTTTTCCATTTCCCAAAATCCAACCCATTCTATCCCAAAGGGTCAGGAATATACTTTTGGCTACTTGGAAGTACTGGAAAACCGAAGCAGCAACAGCCAGAAAACAATAAAAATCCCAGTTTATATTTTCAAAAGCCGAAATCCCAATCCAAAAAAAGATCCAATCATTTATACCGTGGGAGGCCCCGGTTCCACCACCATGCCTTCTGCTCAATACATGAACTCCTATCAATATTTAGATGATCGTGATTTTATTTTGGTGGAACAAAGGGGGAACTATTATGCGCAACCCCATTTGGATTGTCCTGAATGGTCCAAGGCGATTTATCAATCCAATCTACCGGGCTTCGATCTAAGCCTATCCGACAGTCTCTTTGCTGCTGCGGCAAAATCCTGCAAGGACAGATTATTGGCAAAAAACATTGATCTGAATGGATACAATACCAATGAAATCGCAGCAGACATCAACGACCTTGTAAAGGTGTTGGGAATTAAAGAATATAATCTTTTGACAATTTCTTATAGTACTAAAATTGTCCAGGTCTTAATGCGAGATTATCCAGAGCGAATCAGATCGGTGGTTATGGACTCCCCTCTTCCTTTGGAAGTTAATTATGAAGAAGAAAGTGTCGGAAACCTGTTGCAGTCCTTACATCAAACACTTTCGGATTGTGAAGAAAATGAAAACTGCAACCAAGCTTTCCCTAACCTTAAAAAAGATTTTTTACGTTTTCTACGAGATAAAACAGAAGATCCTTTAGTCATTGCAGTAACAAATCCTATGAATGGAGAAGAGGAAATTTTCCATCTGAAAGGAGCGGATTTGATCACTGTTTTTTCCTCGGCCTCTACCGCAGATGTTCCTAATATCCCCCTGGAAATCCACAAATTATTGGCTGGTGATTTGAGTACAGTGAAAGAGCAACTTTCTAATTTATTGGAAGGACCAGGGAGCGGTTCTGGATTAGGAATGAGACTATCAGTTTGGTGTGCTGAAGAAAGTCCCTTCAATTCCAGAGAGGCCATCGAATTGGAGAAAACAAAATATCCAGAAGTAGCTGGATTATCTCCAGAAGTTTTCACAGCCGAAATCTGTGTTATTTGGGGAGTTCAAAAAGTAGCTGAAAAGGAAAACCAAGCCATAAAAAGTGATATTCCTGTACTCTTAATCAGCGGTGAATATGACCATGAAACCCCTGTGAAATGGGCGGTGGCTTTGAAGCATAACCTGTCAAATCAGTACCATTTAATCTTTAAAGGCTGGAAACATACCCCTACAACCAACTGGGCAAATCCATGTGCTATGCAAGCAGCAAATGATTTTTTTAATAATCCAAGTTCCAAACCAAGTCCTCCTTGTTTTGAACAAATTAAAACTCCAAATTTTAATACGGGATCATGAAAGGTTATCTATCAGAACTTCCAAAAAAAATGCTCCTCTAATTGTAAAAGAAGCATTTGTAAGTTTTTAATTAGTTCGGATTTATTTTTAGAGAGATTAAGGTTCAAGTAATTTCCCAATATTAATTTCATTTCACCATCTCCATAATCATAGGAGCAGCTTTTTCATCTGGATATTCCAATCCCAAAAGTTTAAAAACTGTTCTTGCTACCATAGCAGATTGCCATTGACCTTTTGTTTTCATTTCTCCCAATGCGGGTGTGTCCGGTCCAATCGCTGCTAACCATATTTCTCCTGCATTATGAATTGAAGAACCATGACCTCTCCAACTGGTTTTGGTAGTACCACGACCATGATCCACTCCAATGATCAAGGTTGTCTTGTCCTTGTACTGAGGGTCAGATTGGATAAAATCCCAAATTTCTTTGATATAAGCATCCGTTTGCTTGGCCGACCAAATGTATTGATCATAATGGTTTTCATGTGCCCAGTCATCAGTCTCTCCATAAGAGATATAAAGAACTTTTGGCTTTTTAGTCTTCAAAGCCTCCATCGCATAGTGATGCGTAAATGGATCTAATCTTACCCCTCCCCAAGGACCTCGGATTTCATCCTGCATCCGATTAAGCAATTCTTCTTTTTCTGTGAGGACCTCGCCTTTCGCCTTTGCAAAACCAGCATTTACCGGAATACCACTTCTTGTTTCATTGATGATATAAGGAAATACATCCCAAGATCCAAAAGCCAAAACCTTACCTTTATATGCAGGAATTTCATTCAAATGCTCCAGCATAGTTTTGTTTGGGTTGTTTATCTTATCATTACTGGTAATCCGCTTATCATCTGCAAATCCACTCAAAATCTCATTATAACCTGGATAAGAAAACCACATCGTATTTTGGTTATTCACAAAGTTACCATAAGCCCGATTACCATAAATCTGTCCCTCTTTGGCCAGAGTATTCCAAAAAAATGGAAACAATTTTTCCCTTCGAACTAATGGGTCCACATCCCAAAAATCATCTAATAAGGAACCAGGAGTTTCTATCATACCCGTATCATCTACCAGCAAAGAATCAGCTCCGGTAAAGACCTCCTGCCATCTCATACCATCAAGGGTAATTAGGATCACATTTTCGGTTTTGTATTCCTGAGCAAATGTTAACCAATTCAGGTAAAAAAGCCCGATGGAGAAAAATAGCGTAAACTTTATGATTTTCATATCCTTGATTTTTCAGATTTAAGGTAGCAAGGTAAATGCACCTTTCACAAGAATCTTAGAATTTTCATCCAAATTTTGGGTTGGATAGATTTCGACCAATTCATCATTTTGCCTTCCCAATTGCACTTCTACTTTTCTAAGCTGAAAGCTGTCATTGTTTATGGTACTTTGAACCAAAACATATGGAATTCCATCTGAGGTAACAATTGCTGAAGAAGGTAAGGACCAACTCTCTTTTGGTTCCAATTTGATTTTTGCTTCCAAAAACATTCCAGGCACCAATTTATTTTCCAGACTTTCATCTAATAAGTGCGCATGAATTGGGACAAACCTTTGTTCACTAATTGCTTTTCCAACCACATGAACTTCGGCAACAAATTCCTGACCTGGCATATCCGGCATCGTGAAACTTACCATTTGTCCTTCTTTCACATTCACTGCGTCTTTTTCAAAAACACTCAATTCTATATGCATATGCTCTGTATTGATCAGTGTGGCAGCTTTTGAGGCTGAGGGCAAGAAGGCTCCAGGAACAGTAAAAATTGCTTCGACAAATCCTGAAATTGGAGAAATGATAGGGACTTTGGCTTGAATAGTTTCAGCAGTTAGATTATCGGTATTAACATGAATCATCCCCAATTGCTTTTTAAGGCTTTCAGACCTTGCCAAAGTGCTTTTATATTCTGACTCGGCTTTTAAATATCCTTTTTGAGAGGCAATTTTCTCAGCATATAAGGTCTTTTGTCTATCAAACTCCTCCTTCAAATAGTTGAGTTGACTGGAAGCTTCTAAATAATCTTGCTGCAACTTCACAAACTCAGGACTTTCTAAATAGAAAAGAATCTCTCCTTTTCTGATTTGCTGCCCTTCTATCAGTTTTAATCCGCTTACATAACCTCCGTAAAAAGGGGTGATATCCTGCAAACCCTCGACAGGAATCTTTATCTCACCTTGTACTTTCACCTCTTGGGAGAAAGTTTTTAATACAAGCTCTCCCCATTTCATATCCATCGCATCAAATTGAGCTTGGGTAAGAACGATTTGATCGGAATCAGTCTCTAAAGATTTAACTTCGATAGAATCCCCATTTTCATCTGATTTTGAATTGCATCCGACTAGTAATGCAAAGCCCAAAACGATGCTAAGGATTGCATGAATTTTTGATTTTATAGCTTCCATCAGTTGATGAGATAATTTATTTCTAAAATATTGATTTGGTAATTGTACCTGCTTTGTAAATACTGAAGTGTGATATTCATGGAATTCTCCATTAGCTGCACGAATTGAAGAAAGTCAATTTCTCCTTCTTGATAAGATCGCTGCGCCTGCTCCATCAATTGAGTAGCAAGTTCTTTTCCTTCTTCTTGGTAATAGCGAATTACTTCGGAGTTTTGATCTAGCTTATATTGAGTTTGATTGTATTTGGAATTCAAATTATTCTCGTAGCTCATTGCCTCTAATTCCATCATCCCTTTTTGAAATTCACTCGCTCTGACTTGAGATTTTTGGGCTCCAAAAAACAAGGGAACAGTTATTCCTCCATGAATTCCAGGATAGACTTTAGAATTAGGGTAATTGTTAGATCCTCTAAAAACATCAATTTGTATATCAGGCAAAAGCTTCCTTTTTTCAACCTGAACTTTATGATCTGCTTGAATTAAGGCATTTTGATAATAATTCACTCCTGGATGAGATTCCGCTTCAAAGGTAATTTCCTCCTCTATCTCTAATTCAGTAGGTACTATCTGTAAGTCGTCTTGCCAGTTCAATTGAGTTTTCAAATCCTCAATTGCCACCCGGTAATTTTGATTTGCCTCTGTTAATTTTAAAGCAATTTCTCTTTGTTTTCCGGATGCTGTCAATTTTTCCAAATAGTTGGTTTCTCCTAATTCAAACCTTCTATTTGAAGCTGAAGCAAAGGCTTTGTACAAACTATCCAATTTTGAATAATGTGTCTCTACTTCTTTCCAATGCACTGCCGTGATATAAACCTTGCTTACTTGTCCTTTGAGTGTTCGTTCCTGAAGATTCAATTGATTCTCAAGCATTGCTACTTGATCTTCCAAAACATTTTTTTGGGCTGAATACAAAGAAGGAAATGCCATACTTTGGCTTATTCCCCATTTGTTGTTTGCAAAACCATTCTCGGCAATATCATTTTCGTCACGGGAAAAATAGATAAGCGTTTTAGAAACATCCCAGCCTGCACCTGTCCTTACGGTTGCTGCTTCAAGTCCCTTAGAAGCTGCTTGGTAATTCAGGTTTTGCTCCATTGCAATAGTTAAAGCCTCATCTAATGTGATTATCCTTGATTGATCTTGAGCATAAACTAAAGACCCATTTCCAAGTAAAAAGAGAATAAAAATACTTAAACCAACTTTTTTTACTTTGGAAAAAGAAAGCTTAGCACCCCCTTTGAACAACACATAAAGTACTGGAAGAACTACCAAAGTTAAAACTGTTGCTGAAATCAGACCTCCGATTACCACCGTTGCCAGTGGTCTTTGAACTTCTGCTCCAGCGGAACCGGAAACAGCCATTGGCAAAAACCCCAAAGCTGCTGCTGAAGCGGTCAACAATACAGGCCTAAGTCTCTCTTTGGCACCAATGAGTACCAACTGTTTTATGTCAGAAAATTTTGATTCCATAGATTTAAAATGTTCTATCAATACAATCCCATTCAGTACTGCAATACCGAATAAGGCTATAAAACCAACTCCAGCAGAAATACTAAAAGGTAAATCTCTTATCCAAAGAAGAAGAACCCCTCCTATAGCAGAAAGAGGGATAGCTGAATAAATCATCAGAGCATCCTTTGCCGAAGAAAACGCGAAATACAACATGACAAATATCAAGAACAGAGCAATTGGAACTGCTATCATCAGCCTGTCTCTTGCTTGTTGGAGATTTTCGAATTGTCCACCATAATCTACTCTATACCCTTCAGGGATATTTATCTGAGTTCGGACAATTTCCTGAATATCATCCACCACGGATTGAAGATCTCGATTTCTCACATTCACTCCTACCACAATTCTTCGCTGTGTATCGTCTCTAGAAATCTTTGCAGGACCTTTCGTATAGGAGATTTTTGCCAATTCACCCAGTGGAACACTTCCTCCATTGGGAAGTAAAATTGATGCTTGCTCAAGATTTGAAATATCCTTTCTAAAATCTTGATCAAACCTAACCACAAGATCAAACTGCCTTTCACCTTCGAAAACAGTACCTGCGGTGGCTCCAGCAAATCCCATCGTCACGATATCGTTAAGCTCTGAAATATTCAATCCATACTTGGCAATTTTGCTTCGATTATATTCGATCTTCATCTGAGGCAACCCATCTACTTTCTCAATCGTGATATCTGCAGCCCCTTCCACTCCTTGAATTGCTGCTTCAATTTCCTCCCCAGTTTTGAGCAATTGATCTAAATCCTCTCCAAAAACTTTTATGGCCAAATCAGCCCTTACCCCGGTTATAAGTTCATTGAATCTCATTTCAATTGGCTGAGTAAACTCAAAATCCAATCCTGGAATAATACTTAATGCTTCTTTGAACTTATCAGCTAATTCATCTTTGGTCTCTACAGTGGTCCATTGGTCAGGTGGAATCAACGTTACAATAACATCAGTTTCCTCCATTGACATAGGATCAGTTGGAATTTCAGCAGCACCTATTCTAGTCACCACTTGATTTACCTCAGGAAATTTCTTTAAGATTTTTTCAATTTGGGTCATTGTTTCCACTGTATTGGTCAAGGTTGTTCCTGTCTTCAATACTGGTTGAATTACAAAATCTCCCTCATCCAATGTTGGTACAAATTCTGACCCCATAGTCGAAAACAGAAACACCGTTGCAACAAGCAAAGTAACTGCTGCTCCCAATATAATTTTAGTGTTGTCGAGAGCCCATTTAATGGTAGGTTCGTATACCTTATTTATATTCCTAATCAGAATAGTAGAAATATTTTTTGGCCCAAGAGGTGTCGTTTTCAGAAATATAGATGAAACCACTGGCACATAAGTCAAACCTAAAATCATTGCGCCAATCAAAGCAAAACTGAATACTTCTGCCATTGGCCTAAACATTTTACCTTCTACTCCTGAAAGTGATAGGATAGGAATAAAAACAATAATGATGATGATCTGACCAAAAATGGCCGAATGCATCATTTTAGAGGCTCCCTGAAAAGTTACCTTATCCTTTTCCTTTTGTATATCAATCTTGTTAAGACCAGCGAAATTATGATGTAACTGGGTAAATCTGAATGCAATAAATTCTACTATAATTACAGCTCCATCAATGATGATCCCAAAGTCAATGGCTCCCAAACTCATCAGGTTGGCATCTACCCCAAAAATGTACATCATGGAAAGAGCAAAAAGTAAACTCAGTGGGATTACAGAGGCAACCACCAATCCAGAACGAAGATTTCCCAAAAGTAAAACCACTACAAATACCACAATCAAACAACCTTCAATCAAGTTCTTAGAGATTGTTGCAGTAGTTCTCCCTACTAATTCAGATCTATCCAGAAAACCATTGATAACAATTCCTTCCGGCAAACTCAGCTTCATTTCTTCAAGGCGCTCTTTTACCCGGTCTATGGTGGCTTTCGAATCTGCTCCTTTAAGCATCATTACCTGACCAAGAACTTTTTCACCTTCCCCATTTCCAGTGATTGCTCCAAAGCGATTTGCATGGCCAAATTTCACCTCAGCTAAATCTCTTATGTAAACAGGAGTGCCATTTCTTGATTCTACTACGATATCTCCAATATCTTCTAAACTAGTCACTAACCCTTCTCCTCTGATGAAGAAACTCTCATTGGTTTTTTCGATATATCCTCCTCCGGCAATTGAGTTGTTTTGCTGCAATGCCAGAAACACCTCGGACAAATCAATTCTCATCCCTTTCAATCTTTCAGGATTGATTGAAACTTCGTATTGCTTCAAAAAGCCTCCCCAAGTATTGACTTCTACCACCCCTTCAATTCCAGACAATTGCCTTCTTACAATCCAGTCTTGAATTGTCCTCAAATCTGTGATTGAATATTGATTTTCATAACCAGGCTCTACATCTACCACATATTGATAAATTTCTCCCAAACCCGTCGTGATTGGCCCCATGAAGGGTTGTCCAAATCCCTGCGGAATACTTTCTTGGGCAATCTTTATTCTTTCAGCTATCAACTGCCTTGGCAGGTATGTTCCCAAGTCATCCTCAAAGACGATAGTTACCACTGAAAGTCCAAACTTGGAAACTGAGCGGATTTCTTTAACCCCAGGAAGATTTGCCATTTCTAGCTCGACTGGATAGGTCAAATACTTCTCTACATCTTCCGTTGCTAGGTTTCTCGAAGTAGTAATTACCTGAACTTGATTATTGGTAACATCCGGAACAGCTCCAATTGGAAGATTCATCAATGAATAAATTCCAAATCCAATCCATGCAATGATGATAAGAAAAATGATGAGCTTATTATTTATGCTCCAGTTAATAATTTTGTCCAACATAGAATCAACTAGTTATCCAACAAAAATCCACAATTAAAAAGAGAGTGGGCTTATTAAAATCTTAAGATTACCTTAAATATGGAAGATGGTTAGAATCCAAGACGAAAGGTACTTCCATGTCCAATTTCACTGGATACACTCACATCTATTCCACTTTCCTGTGCGAGTTTTTTGACTATTGCTAAACCTAATCCAGTACCAGGAATCAGTTTTTCAAGAGCGGATTGGTCTCTAAAAAAAGGATCAAAAATTTTATTAATAGAGTCTTCACCAATCCCTTGCCCCTGATCATTTACAAAAATGATAGGTTTACCATTTTCATATTTTACTTCCAGATCGATTGTACCTTCAGAATATTTAATAGCATTATGAATTAAATTATTCATAATCATCTGAAGTGATTTTTCACTCACTTTCACAAATAAAGGGATTGACTCTTGGGTATGAAAATGAATCTCTCTGCCAGTTTCTCTTTGAATCTGCTCTGCAACTTCCTCTACAAATGACAAAATCTCAACCTCATCCTTTGGTGAAATAGCTCCTTTTTCAACCCTTGCCAAAGCCAACAATTGATCAATCATAGAGGACATCCTGTCTATGCTAGATAAAGCTGTTTGAATCTTACTTACATACTCCTCCGAAGTTCTAGGCTTCCTGATCAAAACTTCCAAAGTACCCCGCAAAACTGATAAAGGCGTTCTCAATTCATGTGAAGCATCCGAAGTAAATTGCTTTTCGCGGATCATAGATAACTCCAAGCGGTTCAAGAGCTCATTAATCGATTTGGTCAATTGACCAATTTCATCTTCTTGATCCAATACCGGAACTCTTTCATCCAAACTGCTCTGCGTAATCTGATTGGTTTTTGCAATAATTTTCTGAATAGGTTGAATGCTTTTTCCTGCAACAAACCTCATCGTAAAAAACAGAGAAATCAAAATCCCAGGATAAAGAAGAAGTAAAATATTCCTAAGATTATTTAAAAGTTCACGGGCATCTTCAAAGGAAGTCGCCACTAAAAGATAACCTTCTTCCTTTCCTTCATATTTCAAAAGCATTTGCTTTTGCCTCAGTTCCTGATCTCCAATTTTAATGGTCCAAGCACCTTCTTTAGATTTCCAATCCGGATGAAATGTCAATCTATTGGAGCCAAGATTTGGAGATTTATCCATTGAATTACCCTCAAGATCGACAATCTCAATAAAAATTGGATTCAGCTGAATTTCTTGATGTTCCTGTTCTTGCCATTCATCCTTATGAACGAATTTTATCTCTCCATTTGCCAAAAAAATCTGACCAACATGCTTATTGGTCTCAATCTCTAATTCCCGATCTATATTATCTACCACTGTAAAGTCTACGACCAGGTAGATTATACCAAAAACCAGCATCACCAATAAAGCAGTGACAAAGGTTAATCTTTTCGCTATTTTCGCTTTGTAAGACTGTTTCATTTTTCCTTGGCCATATATCCTACCCCTCTTACTGTTTGAATGTAATCTTCTTCTTTTTGAAGATCCAATTTCTTTCTTAATGAATTGATAAAAACATCAATTACACCAGTATTGTATTCAAAATGTATATCCCAAACACTCTCAATGATCCTTGTTCTTCTACAAACTTTGTTCTTATTTCTTAACAAATATTCCAACAAAGCAAATTCCTTTTGGGTCAGTTGAATTTCTACTCCATCTTTATAAACCTGATGTCTATCTGTAAATAATTCAATAGGACCCAAGGTAAATTTCTCATGTTCTCCTACTTTAGATCTCAACTGAACTCTGATTCTCTCTAATAATTCTTCAAAATGGAAAGGTTTTTTGATGTAATCATTTGCTCCTGACTGTAATCCAAAAATCGTCTCATCAACTGTATCTTTCGCAGTCAAGAAAATGATTGGGGTAGTTGGAAATTCTTTTCGGAATTGCCTCATTATCTCGATTCCACTCATGCCTGGAAGCATCCAGTCTAACAGAATTAGTTCATAATTCCCGGTAAGTGCTAATTCTAAACCTCTTCTCCCATTCTCCGCAACGTCAACCGCATATGCTTCTTCTTCCAATCCTTGTTTTAAAAAATTGGATA
>NZ_JAHEBC010000288.1 GCF_024642405.1 Algoriphagus sp.
AAACTGGTTTTCATTATAGATTTTGACATTGGAAAAATCTATTTCTCCCGGAATAAGCGTTATTAGGTTTTCCTCCACAAACTTCCATTCTTTATCAAATACTTTAAGAGAGGAAGGAGCGAAATTTATTTTTGTGTTTTGTTGAGAAAATTGAGCGTTCGCATTTACCCTTGCAGCACTTTGAGTAGAATCCTGATCTAAAGTAAAATCTAAAGCTACCTTGTTTTGATCCCAGATTGCCTCTAAACCTAGATTCGAAAATGAAATAGTTTTGCCTATATCTTGAGCTTTTGAGTAAATATAAAAAGAAGCCAAAATCTCTTCAGAGTTGATGATTTTTGAGGTGTTGAAATCGACATTTGTAGCATAGGCAGTTTTGTTCTGATAGCTGAGAGTATCTATGCTTGTAAAAAAGTTGAAGACTGTATTTTCAGGAGTCTGATAAAAAGCACCTTCCAAAATTGTATTTCTTGATATATAAATATCGGGATTGAACAGTTGTACAATTGGATTAACATTGAACATCCGAATATTTAAATCCAGATTATAAGTTTCTGCAAAAATAGTTTCTAGGTCAGCCACTGGCTGAGGTTCATTCAAAATAATGGCAATATATTGATCTAGTAAGACGTCGAGATCTTTCGAGATTTGTTCCAAATTGAATTGACCGGAAGCAGCCGCTACGAGATAATCAGAATTGATAGACATGGTGCGTGTACCTCCCGCAAAAAGTGATTGGAAATTAAAATCTCCCAAATCCAAAAATCTATCTTCGAAACCTAAAGCTAAATTGGTAAATCTTGCAATTCCTTGAACGTCATCTAGGGTAACACCCTTTGTATCAATAATCAAATTACCACTGAGGAAGTTAAGCTTATCTGTCAAATTGATATTTTGAAGAAAAGCAGTGTCCAAATCAATCTGCATCCTGACTGAATCCACCGTGGGATTTAAGTTCAAAAGTCCAGTTGCCTGCATTTTTAAATTAGGATCGGCAATATTGAGATTTCCTTTAAATAGATTTAAACCATAGGTCGCATCTGTGTTGATATTCGTATAGATGTAATTATTCAAGCCTACTTTCGAAATATTTGCGTCTACTCCGATTAAAATATTTTCCCTTGAATCACCTTTAAGAGTGACATTTCCATCTAAACTGACTTTTTGAAATAGAGCACGATCCTCTGCCAAAATCCCTAAATCAAGGTTGTTGACTATTAATCTAGAAACAACAGAAGGTTTATCGTTTACGATATCAAAATTAATCCTTCCATTTATTTCTCCGATGCTTGTTTTAAAATCGCCTGAGGTAGTAAATCTGCTTAAGTATCCGGCAAAATCTGCATTAAATCGAATGGTATTAAACTTAAAAATTTGTTTTTCAACATCAGGATTTAGATAGGGGCCTAAATCTCTTGCTAATACTGTAGAGTTTTTTAATGAAAGATTGATATAGGTATCCTCAATATCTGGCAGTCCTTCCAGTTGAAAAGCTCCAAAGAGGGCAGTTTTTTGTCCGAGACGAATCAGAAACTCTTCAGAGTTTAAATCTGAAATGGTTCCTATTACCTCGCCACTCAAATAAATTTCATCTTCAATTTGCGGGAGGTTTGGAGCAAATTTCCGAAGGTCAGATAAATTCAAAAGTGTTTCCTCCATTCTTGCCGTGATTTCCACTTCCGTAATAAAATTAGAAAGTGCAGAATCCGTCAACATATCGAACCGAACGTAGTCTTTGATTTGGGTTTTCTCAGACCTCAAGCTTAAATTGTCAAACTCTATAAAATCCGGAGAATATTTGAAATCAGTGATCAATTCTTTGATCTCAAGATTAGAAGAACTTTCTATTCCGGTGATCATTTGGACATTGATACCAATCTCTGCACCTTCCAAATAGAAGGAATTTGCGTTGCAAAAGACTTCATCGAATTTCAGATGATTGTAATCAAAACCTTCCTCAATAGGAGGATAGTTCAAATTCTCAATATGAACTGTTCCTCCACGGATTTTCACCTGATCAATTCCAAATTTTGAATTACTACTTGAACTGCTTCCTGAACCAAAAACCTCTGTCATTTGTAGAACCCAGAGATTGAGATTCATTAAACTGTCGCTTTCATGAGAAATTAAATGGAGATTTGGGTTAGTTAAAATGACTTCTTGCAGCTTGGGATTTCCGGCATTGAGTAAGGAATTGAGTTCAAAATCAACCTCAATTACCTTTGCACCGATCATCAAGCTATCTCTATGATCGAAGATCGTGACATCCTGAAGTTTGACTGCATCCCACCAATTGAGGGTAATTTTGCCAATTTCAGTTTTAAAATCACTTCGCTCATTTATATAGTTTGCGGCAGTATTGACCACCCAATTTTGAACAAAAGAGATTTGAAGACTTAGTGCAATTAAAATGAAGAGAAGAATTATAGAAAAGATAAGCCAAAGGATTATCCGAAACGCTTTGTGCAAAAAATCCGTAACTTTCGAGTTCTTTTCCAATGGGTACCAACGATAACTTTATTCTAGCAATTGAATCCTCGTGCGACGAGACATCTGCCTCTGTAATAGTAGACGGCAAAGTACTTAATAATATTGTCGCCACACAATCCGTCCACGAAAAATATGGCGGAGTTGTTCCCGAACTTGCCTCGCGCGCTCATCAGGAAAATCTAATCCCTGTGGTTCAAGAGGCTGTTTTGTCAGCTGGAATTACTTTAGATCAACTCTCGGCAGTTGCATTTACCAGAGGTCCTGGATTAATGGGATCACTTTTGGTAGGTGTCAGCTTTGCTAAGGCATTGGCTTTTGCCAGAAATATTCCCTTGATTGAAGTCAACCATATGCAAGCCCATATCTTGGCTCATTTTATTGATGACCCAAAACCGAACTTCCCTTTTATTTGTTTGACGGTAAGTGGAGGGCATACACAGCTTGTTTTGGTAAAAGATTTCTTGGATATGGAAGTGATCGGAGAGACTCAAGATGATGCAGTGGGAGAAGCTTTTGATAAGACAGCCAAATTATTAGGGCTACCCTATCCTGGTGGCCCATTGATTGATAAGTATGCTAAGGATGGAAATCCTAAAGCTTTTAAGTTTCCTGTAACACGAATGGCTGGATTGAATTATTCTTTCAGTGGTATTAAAACAGCCGTTTTATATTTCTTAAGAGATCAGCTGAAAGAAAATCCCAAATTTATAGAGGAGAATTTAGAAGATCTTTGCGCAAGTATTCAATGGACTTTGATAGAAATGCTTCAGATCAAGTTGAAAGAGGCAGTGAAACGATATGGAGTAAAAGAGGTCGCAATTGCAGGTGGGGTATCTGCAAATTCAGGATTGAGAAATACCTTGAATGAATTAGCAATCACCAAGGGATGGAACTTATACATTCCTAAATTTGAATATTGTACAGACAATGCAGGCATGATAGCCATGGCTGCGCATTACAAGTATCTGGCTAGGGAGTTTTCAACCTATGATGTGACACCCTTGGCAAAAATGAAAATTTAATATGGCGAAGCCTTCAAAGTTTGATAAGATTATTAATATCAAAAATAAAAAAGCGAGTTTTCAATTTGAATTCATAGAAAAGTTTGTCTGTGGAATGGTGTTGAAAGGCACAGAAATCAAGTCTATAAGAGAAGGAAAGGTTTCTTTGACAGAAGCTTTTTGTATTTTTCTAAAAGGGGAATTGTATGTTCGGCAGATGCATATTGCTCCCTATTCTATGGCAGCTAGCTACAATCATGTAGCGGTGAGGGATAGAAAGCTCCTACTTAGTAAGAAAGAACTGGATAAATTGGAAACTAAGTCTGAAGAAAAGGGTCTGACTATCATTCCTGTTCGTATATTTATAAACGACCGAGGTTTAGCTAAAATGGAAATAGCCTTAGGTCGTGGTAAAAAGCTTCATGATAAACGACACGATCTGAAAGAAAAAGATGCGAAAAGAGAAATCCAGCGAATGGCCTTTGACTGATGTCTTTGGGATATGCCGCCAGACAATTTTACCGCTCTATAGAAAACCTACCTTTGAATCTGCGCTTATTTCCCAGCTACTTTTCGGGGAATGCTACCAAGTAAAAGCTATTAACCCTGACCAAAGCTGGTACAAAATTTTTCACGAAGATACTGGCCTAGAGGGATGGATTACCTCAAAATCTATCAAAACCATTTTGCCTGCTGACTATGCAAGTTTCCTAAGTCAGGATTTTCAGGTTGTCACTAGTCCCGTTGCTATTATTGAATATCAGGGAACCAATCTTTATTTATTGCCGGGGAGTCGACTCCATTTTTCAGAATTGGAGTTGTTCAATTGGCAGGATCATATTGGTTTTACAGGATCCGTAAGAAGTCATGCTGTGAAAGCTGGTCGAGATGAGTTATTGGAAATAGCACTGAAGTACATAAATGCGCCTTATCAGTCCGGTGGAAGGAGTATTTTTGGTTTGGATGAAATTAAAGGATTTGAATTGATTTATGCCACTGCTGGATACCAATGGACTTTAGAAAAAATGCAGGGAAAAATGATTGAACCTGATCAGGTAATCCCGGGGGATTTGTTTATTTTCAACGATTTAGATGAGAAAATTACTCATGTTTCAATGTATTTGGGGGCGGAAGAAGTACTATGGATGGATGGTAAAATGAGGATCTCAGATATTGATGAATGGGAGACCATTCAAAAAAACAATTCAAGTAAACAGTATGTTTTAAAAGGCCACTCAATTATTAATTAGAATGGAAAAAAGAGTATTGGTATTGAATTTAGATCATACTCCGGTAGCGGTAGTGCCAGTGCAAAAGGCCATTGTCTTGGTGTTGATGGAAAAGGCGAATTGTCTTTCTACCTATGAGCTATTGAAAATCCGAACAGTAAGTAGGGATTTTGAATATCCTGCGGTGATTCGTTTGGTTGATTATAAAAACATTCCTTACCGAGGGGTTTTATTA
>NZ_JAHEBC010000289.1 GCF_024642405.1 Algoriphagus sp.
GTAAAGTTTTCTGAGGCAATTAATTCAATTCCTCTCTTTTGTCGGTCCTCTTCTTGGGCAATTAAGTCAAATATTACCGTATCTCTTTTCATGTTCAGGGGTTTGAAAGCGGATTAGCTATGTAATGAGTCTATTGATAAAGCTCAAAAACGAGCCCAAAAATAGCCTGAAAGTCTTGATATTCCAATCCTAAAACAGCTTTGATGAAAGATTAAAGATTTACTTTCCCGGATTCACTATTTTTGTACCATGTTTGATTTTAAATTCACTCCAGAAACTTATTTCGAAGAGGGATCGACTTCCGTCTTATTGGTGAAATTACAGTACCCGGAAAGTCAATGGGGTGAACAAATCAGTATTTATGCCCATTTCATAGAAAATAAAATCCAATTTGAAGCTGTTGATTTCTATGGAAATGATTTTATGCTCTTTCCTTCATCGACCTACGAACCATTAAATTTTGAGGATTTGGTTTACATGCTTGAAGGGATTCAAGTAAACCAGGATTTGAATGAAGGAAATATTGAAATTACTCTCTATGGAATCCCAGAGGTGGAAAGTGGTTTCTACCCTGAAATAAAAAAGTATTTTAAGGAAAAGAGAGAAAATGCAGGCCTAATTTAAAAATCTAAAGAATTTAAGTTTCGGCTTGATGCCAGGTGGGAGCGGAACCAATATTCATAGGTTGAGAAATCAACACATTCGTTTAACTCTATTCCCTGAAAAATTATTTTCTTCAAGCTATTGACAGGCAACCAAGATTTAAATTGCTTCGCATGTTTAGAGCTTAATTGTGATAGTTGAATCCATTTTCCTCCATCAATAGAAATAGGTACAAGTTTCGTCATATGATCACTAATAATTTGAATAAAAGTATACTCATTTTCAATGTCATACAAAATTTCAAAATTAAATCTATGTTAATAACAATTCCACCTAATCCAAAAACCGCATGATTCCAGTGTTCATTGCAGTATTAGGACTTTTTTTGGGATTATTTCTTCAGTATAAAAAGGGCTTTCCTACCGAGAAAGCTACTAAATGGACGAACTTCTATTTATTGAATATTGTCTTGCCAGCATTGGCATTGCTTTACATTCCCCAGATCAAAGCAGAATGGGCTTTGTTAATCCCAATTTCCGCTGCTTGGTTTACTTTCATTGGCTCCTGGATAATTTTTGGCATTCTGGGCAAAATATTCGAATGGGATAGAGCTTTGACAGGATGCCTTATCATCGTTGCTGGTCTAGCGAATACCTCTTTTCTAGGATTCCCAATTGTCGAAGGACTGTATGGCAAAGAAGGAATGCCAGTCGCATTACTTATAGATCAAGGTGGGTCTTTCCTACTCGTTTCTTCCTTGTCGATATTAGTGGGATCCCTTTATAGCCATAAACGTGGCAAACTCAGTAGCATCCCTTTAAAAATTATCAGTTTCCCTCCGTTTGGCTTTCTTATGGGAACTTTAGTGATGAGTATTCTGGAAATACCTACCCCGGAGATATTTATGCCCTTTTTAAAATTTATAGGTAGAACAATGGCTCCTTTAGCACTTTTTGCTATTGGCTTAAAATTCTCTTTGGATTTTGATTCGCTAAAATCCAGGTATTTTTGGATGGGAATGGGTTACCGATTAATTCTTGCCCCAATATTGGTCTGGATTATTTATAGCAATTTCCTATCCACAGAAAGCTTGACATTTAAGGTAACTGTATTGGAAAGTGGGATGGCCCCAATGATTACTGGTTCTATCGTTGCTATAAGTTTTGACTTGCGACCTAAATTAGCGACTCTTTTGGCAGGCTTGGGAATTCCAATTGCAGGTATCAGCGTATTGGCCTGGTATTATTTATTAGGCTAATTTCAGCCCCAGATCGATTGTAATTCCTGGATAAATTCATTTTGAATATGGCCATTGGATGCAATAATTTCTCTCCCGAAAATAAAGTTATTTCCACCGGAAAAATCTGTAACCGTTCCTCCAGCTTCCTGGACAATCAAAGCACCAGCAGCGACATCATAGGAGTTTAAGTTGTATTCAAAAAATCCTTCAATTCTTCCTGAAGCCACATAACATAAATCCGTAGCAGCACTCCCGAACCTTCTGAGACCATGTGTTTTTTGCATCATCGATTTTAAAGCCGCCAAATACTTATCAATCAATTCAAAATTGTAATAAGGAAATCCAGTCGCGATAAGAGAAGCAGATAAATCTGGAGCAGCGCTTACTTTAATTTTCGTATCATTACAAAAAGCTCCCCCTCCTTTTCTGGCATAAAAACATTCATGTCTGTTCACCTCATAGACAACACCTAAAACAACCTCATCATACTCCATCAGTGCAATACTAACCGCAAAGAATGGGACTCCATGAATAAAATTAGTTGTACCATCCAGCGGATCAATTACCCAATTATATCGTTCGGCTCTTGTCGTATTGGTACCCTCTTCTGTGATAAATCCTGCCTCTGGTAAAATCTTGGAGAGAGCAAATACTATTTTCTTTTCAGCCTCTTTATCGACGTAAGAAACTAAATCATTGAAGCCTTTATGCTCGACATTTTTCACATTAAAATGCTGCCTTTCTTTTCGGATAAAAGAGCCAACTTCTTTCGCAATTTCTTGGGTGCGCTCAAGAAGAACGTTTAATTGATCTAGGGTATTCATAAATAAATAGATTTGAAAATTAGGCTTTAGGATTCTTGCCTGCAACTACAAGAACAATTTCTCCTTTTACGGGATGGGTTTGGTAGTATTCGATTAATTCTTTTAGCGTACCTCTAGCGTTTTCTTCGTGCAATTTTGTCAATTCTCTTGAAACACAAGCTTGTCGCTCTTCACCAAACGCTTCGGCCAGTTGTACCAAAGTTTTTTGGATTCTGTGAGTAGATTCATAAAAAATCATCGTCCGAACTTCTTCCATCAATCCTTCGATTCTTGTCTTTCTGCCCTTTTTATGAGGTAAAAATCCTTCGAATACGAATCGATCATTAGGTAATCCACTGTTGACTAGGGCGGGAACAAATGCAGTAGGGCCAGGAAGACATTGTACTTCAAGACCTGCTTGTATGACCTCTCTAACTAAGAGGAAACCTGGATCTGAGATAGCTGGAGTTCCGGCATCACTGATCAAAGCAAAATGTTCCCCACCTTTCATTCGCTCTACCAATTTTTCTACCGCTTTATGCTCATTGAAAATATGGTAGCTCTGTAAAGGTCTGGAAATATTCAGGTGTTTAAGTAATATTCCACTTGTTCTGGTATCCTCAGCTAAAATCACGTCGGCCTGCTTGAGAACTTCAATAGCCCTTAAAGTGATGTCCTGAAGATTTCCGATTGGTGTCGGGACAATAAACAGGTTAGGACGTGAAACTTCGCTCATTTCAATATTTTATCAATGGCTTTCGCTAAAGAACGGTCTTTCTCGGTGATCGTATTGCCCGCGTCATGTGTAGTGAGCTCAATGGTTACTTGATTATACACGTTACTCCAGTTAGGATGATGTTGGGCACTCTCCGCAAGAAAAGCGACACGCGTCATAAAGGCAAAGGCCTCTTGAAAATCTTTAAATTTGAAAGTTTGCTTTAGCTTATTGTTTTCTTCAATCCACATTTTTTGGTTGCTTTAAAGTGAAATTATTCCTTCTATGTTAGAAACTTTTTCATAAATGTCAACTATTTGATCCGGAGTTTCCATCATTGCCTGGATCGTAGTACTGACATATTTGCCACCAGAACTCGGTTTAATCTTTATCTCATTTTTTGGGAAAAAAACCGCTATTTCATTCTCCTTCCCGCTTGGCACAATAAACTTAAACATATAAAGCATCGGGAACTGTCCTGATGCTTCTAACTTTTCTTTGAAGTTTTCTTTATCAAAATTCCTGTCCATGGTCTACACCCTTTAAGTAATTCTAAATAGGTTCAAACAAAGAACCCATGCCAGTTGGCATGGGTTCCGATGTTCTTTTCTTTATTAAAAGAATTTATATCGGTAGTCTTTTACATCAGCAAGATCTTGCAGGGCCATCATGACCTGATACGATGTTCGCTGAGAAGCACTTTGTGTTAATTGATTTTGGAATCCACTGTAATCTCCTATTTCGGCAGCTGGGGTTAAGTTATTAAGTTTTGCTACAATGACTCCCACATCTTCTTTAATAGGTGCCGTCATTTCTCCGGAGTTTTGTAAACCAAAAACTGAACCTATAGCCTTTGGCGCAAATCCTACACCTGGAATAACAGAAGCGCTGAGTTTCAAATCAGGAGTAGTATTTAAAGAAGCTTCCGGAAATTCAGCTTGCATCTCTTCAAGAGTAGATTTTCCGTTCAACCTTTCGGCTATTGCAGCAGCCTTCTTATCGTTTCTAACCTGAGCCTCAACTTGAGATCGTACATCTTCCAGCTTAGCATCTCCTTCTTCTTTTTTACTGATCAGAGAAGCTACTATGTAATTATTATCCAATTCGAACACTGGAGAAACTTCATCTTCAGAAGCTTCCGTAAAAGCCCATCTAATGACTTCTCTCGCGTTCTGTATGTTATTGATATTTCTGCTCGTTGCATCTACGTTGCTAGCCTCTAGAACTCTGTAACCATCGGCAGCTGCATTCTCATTAAATTCTATTCTGTTTCCACTGGAAGCTGCAAATGAATCTGCATTTCTGAATGCCTCATTTCTAGTTGCATCGCTTGCCACAAGCTCAAGTTCTAATACTGCCAGTTTTGTATATTCGGTCAAAGGCATTCCAGTTACTTCAATAATATGGAAGCCATATTCAGTTTCCACTAACTCATTGATTAGACCAGTTGACTTTTCCGCAAATACTGCATTTGCAAAAGGCTCAACGAAATCTGCCTTTGCAAAGTAACCAAGATCCCCTCCGTTTTGAGCAGTACCATCCTGACCATATTGTCTGGCAGATACAGCAAAGTTCG
>NZ_JAHEBC010000290.1 GCF_024642405.1 Algoriphagus sp.
ATTCATTAGTGCTTCATTACATTTCAAAGCGTAAAGGTCTGGCGGGTTTTATGAAAGGATTGATTTCTGGATTAGGAAAAATGTTTGAAACTCCTGTAGAAGTAATACACCTACACGGCAAAGAGGATGGACATTCTTATGAAGCATTTAAAGTAAAGTGGTGAGCAAAAATGAATTACATATTGAAATTAAAAAAAGTCACATAGACAGGACTTTTCCTTTTCATTTTGCGATATCAAAGAGTGGATCTATTGATTTTTTTGGCCCAAGTTTTCAAAAAATGATGGGGGATGTCAATGGAAAATTTTTTAAAGATTTATTTTTTATTGAGCGTCCTAGAGATACCAAGTTTGACTTCAAAAAAATAGCCCAAAGTCAAGAAAAGGCTTTTTTACTGAAGAGGAAGTCAACAAAACCCACCCTTTTCAGGGGACAGTTTGAGTATTTTGAGGATAATGAATTACTTCTATTTCTTGGGAGCCCTTGGTTTAGTTCGATTGAGGAACTGGTGGCTAACGATTTGTCGATCTCTGACTTTGCTCCTTTAGATCCTTTAGTAGACCTACTTCATTTGATTAAAAATCAAGAGTTGGTTACGTCGGATTTAAAAGAATTAATCGACAAGATTAAGTATCAAAAAGAAAATCTTGAAAATTTATCCTTAGTGGCAAGTGCCAATTTGAATGGAGTGATTTTCACCAAAGAAAATGGGCAAATCACATATGTAAATGAAGGATATTTAGAATTAACTGGGTTTGAGTTAAAAGAAGTTTTAGGTAAGACCCCGATAGAAATGGGAAGAGGGGAGCAGACAGAGAGTCAAGAAATGAAAATAATGTTGGACTCTTTTTATAAGAAAGAACCATTTAAGGTTGAATTAAAGCATTACAGAAAAAATGGAACTTGGTTTTGGGCGAGAGTAAACGGTCAGGTTGCTCTTGATAAGAAAGGGGATTTTCTTCATTTTTTCACTTTATTGGAAGATATCACCGAAGAAAAATTATCCAAAAAGAGGATAAAAGATTTTGAAGAAACTTTCAGGCAGGTATTGGAATTCTCCGGAGATAATGTTTGGGAGCATGATTTCAAAACTGGAAGGACCATCTTTTCCAACAAAGCAAAAAACTTTCTAGGTCTCAAATTTGATGAGTATTCCAACCTAGAGGATGTTTGGTATTCGCATGTATATAAAGAAGATCTTTATCTATTAGGTGAAAACGACCAAAATTACAAAAAAGGGAAAATTTCATCTCATCAACTGGAATACCGGATGATTCATGAGGATGGAAGTGTCAGATGGGTGAATGACAGAGGGATTGTAATTGAAAAAGACGCAAAGGGTTTTCCTTTGAAAATTATTGGAACCCATTCAGATATCACAAACCAAAA
The DNA here is from genome assembly GCF_024642405.1 of Algoriphagus sp. Classification (GTDB taxonomy): domain Bacteria; phylum Bacteroidota; class Bacteroidia; order Cytophagales; family Cyclobacteriaceae; genus Algoriphagus. The sequence goes on from NZ_JAHEBC010000290.1 coordinate 1,390, forward strand.
AAACGCAGAAAAAGAGCTCACTGATCTTAATAAGAAATTGGGAAGTGTTTTAAATGAATTGAGGGATGTTATTTGGTCTGTGACTTACCCAGAAATGGATAGTATATTTTTTACTCCTTCGGCCGAAGATCTTTTTGGGCTAGATATGGAAACCATGATGAAAGATAAATCCTGGTGGGCCAAATCAATTCATCCAGGTGATCAGCATGTCTTGAAAGATATAATAGATGAAGTAAATGAGAACAAAGAATATACTAAAGAGTACCGTATTGTAACACCATCACAAAAAGTAAAATGGGTTCAAAATAAAGGAAAGTTGATTTTTGAAGATGGGGAACCTGTGAGAATGAATGGGATTTTAGTTGATATTACTGAGCGAAAAAAAACTCAAGAACTATTAGAAAACCAAGAACAACTCAAAAACATATTAATAGATATTTCTTCAACCTATATCAATATTGATTTGGAAGAAGTGGATGAAAGAATAAACGCTTCATTAGAAAAAATCGGGGAGTTCGTAAACGCTGATAGAGCTTATATCTTTTCATATAACCTCAGTGAATTTACATGCTCCTGTACTCATGAGTGGTGCGCTATTGGTATTTCGCAAGAAATAGAAAATACTCAAAATGTGCCTTTGGAATACGTACCTCAATGGTATGAAGTACATTCAAAAGGAGAATCTTTTTTAGTAGAGGACGTTTCCTTGCTCAAGGAAAAAGGAATGGAAGGCCTACATGACATACTTGAACCTCAGGGGATCAAAAGCTTGATTGCTATCCCTATGATGTTTAAAGATGATCTTTTGGGTTTTGTAGGCTTTGACTCTGTAAAAGAGCAACATACTTATTCCAAAAAAGAAGTTGAGCTTTTGTTCGTCTTTGCCCAAATGCTTGTCAATGTGCAAAAAAGGAAACAATCTGAGAAAAGGTTATTTCAGCAAGAAGAAAAATTTAGAAATATCATTTCAAACATGAATTTGGGTCTACTTGAGGTAGATCTTGAAGAGAACGTTCTCCATGCAAATCAAACATTTTGTAAAATGGCGGGATGGGAATTGAAGGATTTGGTTGGGAAAAAAGCGATAGACCTTTTACTGAATGATTCAGATAAAGAAAGATTATTAACAAAGTCTGAAAGCCGGAAAACTGGTATTTCAGATTCCTATGAATTAAAGTACCAAAGACCCAATGGCGAATACCGATGGTGGTTTATTAGCGGTGCACCAAATTATAATGATAGAAATGAGTTAATCGGCTCCATAGGAATCCATCTTGATATTACTGATCAAAAAAGACTTGAAGAGGAATTGATTAGGCAAAGGGAAGAAGCTGAAAAGTCTAAAAGAGCAAAGGAGACTTTTTTTGCAAATATGAGTCATGAGATCAGAACTCCAATGAATGCTATTGTAGGAATGGGTGAGCAATTGGCAAAAACAAGTCTTAACGATCAACAGGTTAAATTCCTAAAGGCGATCCAAAACTCTGCAAGCCACCTAATGGTGATCATCAAAGATATTTTGGATTTATCAAAACTTGAGGCAGGAAAAATGACTATTGAATCGATTGGTTTTAAACCAAAGAACTTAATAGATCATGCATTTGGAATGATGAATGAGAAAGCTGAAAGTAAAGGCTTAGAGTTTTCTGTTCTAAAATATGATAAAAAGATCAAGGAAGTCTTAATTGGTGATCCAATTAGAATTAGTCAAGTCATTCTAAACCTCCTTTCAAATGCAATTAAGTTTACCGAAAAAGGAAAAGTCTCTCTACAATGTGATCTCATTTCAGAAAATAATATAGAGCAGGAAATAAAATTTATTGTAAAGGATACAGGTATTGGAATGGAAGAGTCCTTTATCAAAAGCAATTTTGAAAAATACGTTCAAGAAGATACCACAATTACAAGGAAGTATGGAGGTACCGGACTTGGTTTGAGTATTACTAAAGAACTTATCCAATTAATGGGGGGTACAATGCAAATTGAGTCTCAAAAAGGAATTGGTTCAAAAATTTCTGTTGAACTGATACTTCCCAAGGGTAAGGAGAGTGACTTACCTATTGATCTTCCTATTTCCATCGATCACGATTCATTAAAAGGAAAGAAGGTTTTGATTGTTGATGATAATGAATTCAATCGTCTGGTTGCTTCTACCATTTTAGAACAACATGATATTATTACTTCCTCTGCTGTCAATGGAGAAGATGCCGTAAATGCAGTCAAAAAGGAATCGTATGATTTGATTTTGATGGATGTGCAAATGCCAGTCATGGATGGAATTATGGCAACCAAAATTATTAGAGAAGAATTAGGTTCATCAGTTCCGATTGTTGCTCTAACCGCATTCGCGATGAGAGGAGATAAAGAGAAATATCTTTCAAAAGGAATGAACGGATTTTTAGCAAAGCCTTTTCAGGAAAATGAATTACTGAACCTTGTTTCAGGGCTATTTAAAGGAAAGCCAATTCAAGAAAATCTGAAAATATTAAAAGAGACAGAAAATCTTGATCGGTATTCATTGGATGAATTAGAGGCAATTTCTAAGGGTAATTCCATATTTATGGAAAAAATGATAGAGACTTTTCAGACAAGTGTTCTTATTTCCATGGAACAGGCCAAGAAAGCGTTCCAGGAAAATGATTTTGAGCGAGTGAGAAAACTAGCTCATAAGATCAAACCATCTATTAAAATGCTAAGAATACATGAAATAAGTGATGAGGTGATAGAAGTAGAGAGAGAAATTGAAGAGCAGAAAAAATCAGAAAGAATGGTTTATTTAATTGATCATTTAGATAGAGTCCTTCATTGGGTAGCTAACGATATGAAATCAAAATAGAAATGAAAACAAAAGAAGAAATATTTGAGTATGCTGAGTCCCTCATGGAAAAGATGGGACTCGAGATAATCAAACAAGATAGAAATCGTCCATGGGGTGGTTTTCTGGTTTTAGACGAAAGACAAGCAGCTCAGTTTGCGAAGAGCTTTTTTCCGGAAGAAGATTTTGAATCTTTGAAGATATCCGAAAAGTTGAGCCCAAAAATTTTATTAGTAGCCCCTGAAAAACGATTGAGTTGGCAATATCATTTTAGAAGAGCCGAGATTTGGAGATGTATTTCAGGTAAAGTAGCAGTGGCCACTAGTGACAGTGATACTGAAAAAGAAATCCAAACACTAACAAAGGGTGATAAAATCAAATTAAAGCAAGGTGAGAGACATCGTTTGATCGGCTTGGAAGATTGGGGAATTGTGGCTGAAATTTGGCAACACACTGATGCATCAAATCCCTCAGATGAAGAGGATATAGTACGTCTTCAAGATGATTTCGGAAGATGATTGTAAAGAACTCTGATTCCAATTTATAGAATAAAATTCCATTTTTTGGAATATTAAGTTTTGAAAAGTGCCTTAGATTGATTCTAAGGCACTTTTTTGTTTTGGTCTCAAATTGGAAATATGTATTCGAAATTAGAAACAATGAAAAATATAAAAATTTTACCTGCCTTTATAGTAGATGACGATCCTTTCTGGACTG
>NZ_JAHEBC010000291.1 GCF_024642405.1 Algoriphagus sp.
CCATCCTGTGACTTGTCTCTCCACATACCCTTCAGGTTTTCCAAGTTGATGAAGACCTGTTTTATCCAAATCCAAACCATGTAGGCTGGCAAGAGTATCCACCAAGGCCAAGGATCCTTTACGCATATCTTCTGGAGACAAAGCATATTTTTTTGAAAGGAATCCTCTGAGGATGGTTCCGGTTACTTTTTCCATGATGTAGAATGGAGCTTCCAAAACGTCCAATTCTTCACAGTAAAGGATAGGAGTGGGCACTTTAGGATAGACTTTTTGTAAGAGGCTTAATACTTTAAACTCTCTACCCATGTCATGAGCGGATTTGATTTTGGCACCATGTGGAGGCCTCCGAAGTACAAAATCCTGGCCTTTCGCATCAGTAAGCAAATAGGTGAGATTTGAATAACCACTCGGGAATTGACTGATTTTTACTGGTAAGCTGATCAAAGAGGTATGGGACGCTAAGTAATCTTCCAGTTTTTTAAGATTGAGGTCTTCGCCTTTTCTTACCTCCTTCGCCTGATCTAAAGGTTGATGCTCCATTTACTGTTTTTTTGAAGTATCCATTCCATATTCCTTTAAAATATGCCTTGCCAACACACTTTTATGAACCTCATCCGGTCCATCGTAAATTCTGGCCGCTCTCTCATGTCTATACCAAAAGGAAAGAATCGTATCGTCTGTCATTCCCAAAGCTCCATGTACCTGAATGGCAGCGTCCAATGTTTTTTGAAGTACTTTGGCAACCATGAATTTAATCGTTGAGATTTCAACACGGGCGGCTTTTGCACCTTGCTGCTCTATTTTCCAGGCTGCATCTAATACCATCAATCGCGAGGCATTTATCTCAGCTCTTAATTCTGCAATCCAATTTTGAATGGTTTGTTGACTGCCTAGTTTTACTCCATCTTTTATTTCACGGCTTATGGCTCTTTTACAAAGTAAATCAAATGCCCGCTCGCAAATCCCGATCCACCGCATGCAGTGATGAATTCGTCCTGGTCCCAAGCGTTCCTGAGCTAACGTGAAACCTGAACCCTCTGGCCCTATAAGGTTTTCCTCAGGCACAGTACAATTCTCATATGCGATCTCTCCATGACTTAACCAACCTTCACCACTTTCTCCCATTACCGGAATATTTCTTACTAGCTTAAATCCGGGTGTGTCTGTTGGCACGAGGATCATACTGGCACGTTGATAAGGATTTGGGTTTTCAGGATCGGTGACTGCCATCACAATGGCAAACGAGGCTCCGTCTGCAGCTGTAGTAAACCATTTCCTTCCGTTAATTACATATTGACCATCTTTTTTGATTGCAGTAGTTCCCATTTTAGTTGGGTTGGATCCAGGATTATCTGGTTCGGTCATACTAAAACAGCTTCGAATCTTACCTTCAGTTAAAGAATTAAGAAATGTCGATTTCTGTTCTTCAGTTCCAAAAAGATGAAGTAATTCTTGATTACCAATATCAGGGGGCTGGCAATTGAAAATAAAATGGCCAAAAGGGGAAGTGCCAAGGATCTCGCTGATCTGTGCAAACTCTAGTAAGGATAGCCCTAAACCTCCCATACTTTCCGGTAAGTGGGGAGCCCAAAGTTTTTCTTTTTTAGCTCCCTCTCGAAGATTTTTCAACCAGCCAAATTCAAGTGTCTTGAAAGGGGTACTCAATGCTTTTAATTCTTCCGGATACACATGCTGTTCCATGAAATCTCTGTAGCGAGGTTTTAAAGCACGAAGTTTATCGGGAGTTAACAATTCGATCATATCAGTATTTTTTCACGCTATCCACCTCTTAAGTTCTAACAAGAAAAGCTGAGAAATAGCTTCTTCCTTTCAAAACCACAATCATTTTACTGCTGAAGATGGGATCGTAATTTATGAAAATTCGGCACTTAAAGGACTCTGGTTCTTTTCAAAAAGGAGAAATCCAAAAATTGTTTTTTGAAAATATAGAGCAAATCGTCCATATTGGTTTTATGGGAATTATCTTCGGTTTTATTCCAAAGAGAAGATAAATAACTAGTTTCAAGAAACTTTAGTAGTTTGACAAGGGAAATATGGGATGGACTAATTCATAGCTCAAGTCACATTAAAAAAATAGAGTTTTTGGAAGCATCATTTTGTTAAGATTTTTCAGACTAAAACATTTATAGATAATGAGTAAAGAACAAATATTTGAAATAATAGTAGGGAATTTGGTTGAGATAGTGCCAGAAATAAATTACGAGGATGTTTTATTGAGCCATAGGTTTTCAGACCTGGGATTAAACTCTATAGACCGAGGAGAACTAATTTCGTTGACTTTGGAGGTTTTGGAATCAGATTCTTCTAGAGTTGAATTCGTAACCGCACAAACTGTTGGAGACTTGGTAGATATATTTTATGCTAAATTATGAGCCTTCGGAAATTATTGTTTCAGGAATAGGGATTACGTCTGCTATAGGACAGGGTAAGAGTGCCTTTATCTCTGCCTTATTAGAAGGTCGTCATAATTTTAGTGTGATGAAACGTCCTGGTAGACAAGTCCCTTTTAATCCAACATATGCAAGCGAAAATAGAGGCAATTCAACAGGATTCTTAGGCGCAGAGATAGATAGTCTTCAAATTCCTGAATCCATTTCTAAAAAACAATTACGAACAGCTTCCTTTTCGACGAAGGTAGCGCTCGCAACCTTACAAGAGGCTTGGCTTGATGCCAATTTGAATGAGGTAGAACCTACGCGAATAGGATTAATAGTAGGTGGCTCCAATTTCCAACAAAGAGAGTTGGTATTAACACACGAAAAGCATCAAAATCGTTCTCAATTTGTGCAACCTACTTATGGCATGTCCTTTTTGGACAGCGATTTATGTGGATTATGCACTGAAGTTTTTAATATCAAAGGTTTTGCTTATACAGTTGGTGGTGCATCTGCCAGTGGTCAGGTTGCAGTAATCAATGCAATAAATGCAGTACAGAGTGGTCAAGTTGATGTCTGTATTGCTTTGGGAGCATTAATGGATTTGTCATATTGGGAGTGTCAGGCACTTCGATCTTTAGGGGCAATGGGGAGTATTCGGTATTCTTCTGAGCCAGAATTGGCTTGTCGCCCTTTTGATAAAAACCGGGATGGATTCATTTTTGGAGAATCTTGTGGGGCCGTTGTAATCCAAAAATCTGATTTTGCAAAAAGAGAGGGTGTTCAGCCCTATGCTCGCTTGAAAGGCTGGGCTATTGGAATGGATGGTAATCGTAATCCAAATCCTTCCCTGGAAGGAGAAGTAGGGGTAATAAAAAATGCTATTAAGCACTCGGGTTTAGTTGAAAATCAAATTGATTATATAAATCCACATGGGTCCGGATCTAAGATAGGAGATGAGATAGAACTTAAAGCAATCAGTCAATGCGGTCTGAATCATTCCTTTATTAACACAACAAAATCCATTACAGGACATGGATTGAGCGCAGCAGGTATTGTAGAGCTTATTGCCACTATACTTCAAATGAAAGCAGGATCCTTACATCCGTGTAGAAATTTGGATAATCCTATGGAATCTGAATACAATTGGGTGAGACAAAGAATGGTTTCGCATTCAATCCAAAACGCATTGAATGTCAGCATTGGATTTGGAGGAATAAACACTGCAGTGGTTTTACAAACAGTATAAAATGAGAAATCCTAATAAAGGAGATTAAAGCATTAAAGAACAAGGATGGATGGGTAAACTGACTAAATGAAAGCAAAGACAACAGTCTTTATTAATTTGCAACCCAACACTTAGCCAGTTCTTACCCAAATTTCCATTGAATGCCGAATTAATCTTTTCCATTAGATTAAAGGCCTTTCCGATAGATCAAACCATTTCGGTTTTCATAATAGAAACTCTGATCTTGATATAGAATCAAGAAGATTTTAAATAGATAAATTAGTTAGATATCTTTCTTCTTGCTTTTTTCTTATGCTTATATTGGATCGGATATATTCTTGACGCAACCAATATTTTAGCTCTCTACCTTCATCATTTGATAGCCATTTTAAAGCTTTTCTATATTCCTTTTTGAATAATTTTCTATCAAATGAGACCGCCTTTAATATTGTTTTGCAATAATCGAGCATGGATTTTCTCTTTTTCATAACAGATGATTTGAAAAGTTTAAAGATTGAATTCTAGAAAATGAATACTGATTAAATCTCGGGCGAGATCAGATCTGAATTGTTTAAATCAAAAAACTACAGTGTAGAATAAAAATAGGATTTTTAAAACTAAAATCCGGAGGAGTGACTTTTTCCGGAAGCTCTGAAAAGGCTTGGGTGTAAGTACTCTTTAATGAGCCAAAATGTTCCTCACTTTTTTTATTTGTTCGAGTAAAGGAGTAAAATGCTTTTCTTGAATTGAGTATTTCAGCTTCTTGAATACTTTCGCTTTGAAAGGTTTGGGAGAAAGTCAATCCATAGTCCAATGTCCCTGTAGAAATTAAAATCAAGGTCAAAGTCAGGATTTTCGCTATCGTGGCAATTTTTCTCATTAAGTCAAGTAACGTAATAACTATTATTAAAGGTTGTGATTTTTCATCTAAAAAATCAATTTTTGAATTTAGCTAGTGATGGTTCAGCTAATAAAACTTATATCAATTTGTGATATTTCGCGAAGCGACTCTATATCGCTGAAAGCATATCTAAGGGTATCTATATCTTCTTTTATAATTATAAGATAGCCCTTCGGGCAGATATTTTCAAGATATGGCTAAAGCCAAGATATGTAGATAGAACTTTATCTCGCGCAGCATATCTCAGGAGCGAAGCGACTCTATCTCGCAGCAGGCGTATTTCAGTGATTCTATATCTTCTTTTATAATTATAAGATAGCCCTTCGGGCAGATATTTTTAGATATGGCTAAAGCCAAGATAGTTGGTACGGAAACTATTATGAAGA
>NZ_JAHEBC010000292.1 GCF_024642405.1 Algoriphagus sp.
ATCTATATTCTCCCCTTCAATCTTTGCTTCTATAATATGTCCAAATAATTCAGGCAAAAGGTTTTTTGAATCTACAGACTCATACACACTCGATGATTTAATTTTGTCTTGATTTCCTAAAAATGGGTTGATGACAGAAATACTGACTTCATCTACCTCCCCAATTGCGGAAACATCTACAGACAAGTTATCACCAGGGCTTACCTCATCCTGAGAAGTCTTGATTTCATTGTACGAACTAGTGCCTCCAAATTTAAATTCTTCTCTTTTTTCAACTACATCAGGTGGAGCCAGTCTATTAAAGACTGTAATAAATTGTTGAGAAATTCCTGTTTCTGGATTTTGATAGGGACTAACCCTTGTGAATACTCTGAGTAAATAATTATCAGAAGGTAAATCTTGTGGAAGTTGAAGAAAATTAAAACTCTCACCTTCTTCCAAAGGCATTTTCCCGATTGCCACCGATTCATTATATCGATTAATCAGTTCAGCATAAAGAATTATGGATTCCGAAACTGTTGCGTTCTGATTTACTTGCCCTGAAATCCAGATTTTCTCGCCTCCAAAGTAAATCGTTTTCGGGATTGAAAATGAAACCACTTCATTGGACTGAGAAAATGATATCGTCTGAAATCCTAAGAAAAGTAAAATAACTAGACTAAATCTTCTAAAGATGCTCATTTTCAATCCTCCCAGAAATCAGGTTTGACATTTGTTCCCCTTAAGGTGCAATCCGTACATCTTCTTTCTGCTTTTCGGAATCCAATAGGGTCATAACACGTATCACAAAAAATAGGGATTGCAGGGGTATATCCTCCAGAAAGGAAGGCTGTCTTATAATTCTCAAATTCTATCGTATCGGGCTCAACAATGCATCCAAAATAATCAGGTATGTCTACTTTAGGCCAAGGAAATACATCTCCGACCCCTATAAACAATCTTCTTTGCCTGACAGTACCCAAACTTAAATATCCTACAACAGGTGCTATTGGATTTTGATCATTTTTGATATTCCCACCAATATTAGAAGGAAGTGGACTAAAAATAGATCCTATATCGTCCGTATTTTTCCGCAAAACCTCCCAAAAATCAGAGGCGTTTTTATCTAAAGCCTTTTGGGAAATTAAAATACTATACCTTACAGAGATTCGCTCGTCACCAGTTGGGATTTGGGTGATAGACTGCCTGAAAACAAACTGGTCCTCAAACCTTGATGAGGTTTCCAAAATCAAATCTGAACTTAATTCACCTCGATAGCATAAGTCTGTTCTATTTTCATCGGTAGCAAGGATAACGTTCTCTAGGTCTAAATCATATCGATATGCTGTTGAGATTTTCGGTCTGAAAGCATAAGTCTCCTCGAAGGTCCAAAGGAAGTCATCTGCATTTTCATCCCCCTTGGTAGTCAAATACACTTCTACTCCTTCCTCATTTCTTTCAAATCCCACATCAATAATCTCCGGCGTCAAAATCGGTCTTAGTAGATCTGAAGTATAAGATGATCCATCATCGACGAGAATCCGAAGTCTATAATTTTCACTTTCGGAAATATTTTGAGCGAATTCATAAGAACCATTTCCAAGAGGTATCAAATCATATTGTACTCCTGATTCAGATTCCAAAAAGACATTCGCATTCGGATAAGTCGGCGTAAAAGAATTATCAGAATTAATATTTCTGGTATAACTTAAATTCAAAATACTAGGTAATCCTTCGGTATCAAGGTACCCTTCTACCACTAATACTTTTAAATCAGTTGGTTCAATCTCAGGATTAAATGGTTCCCTACATGCTGAAAGCAAGAGTAGAAAAACAAATAGATAGGTCGCTACTTTTCTCATCTAAAACTTGAAGTTGTATGTAATAAATGGGATAGGTTTTGCAAAAATAGACAATTGATATCCCCTCAATTTGCCATCTTCTGGAACATAATACACAGAGTATGGATTACTTCTTCCAAGTAAATTATAAACTCCAAATGACCAAGATGCATGTGCCAGTTTATTGACCTTATGGTTTCCTTCTAGATTAACCGAAAAATCAATCCTAAAATAATCAGGAATACGATAAGCATTTCGATCAGAGAAATAAACCCGCTCAGAACTTGCATAATCAAACTTGGAAATAGGAAGAGTAATTGGTCTTCCTGTACTATAGTTCATATTGAGAGAGGTATTGATTCTCTTACTCAATTCATAATTTGCAACCACAACCAAGTGATGAGGTTGGTCAAAATTGCTTGAGTAAAATTCACCGTCATTTATTTTTTCCACACTAGGTTCATCAGACGTTTTCATCAAAGATCTGGAATAAGTATAAGCGATGGAACCTTTTAATAATCCTGTATTCTTTTTTAACAAAACTTCAACTCCGTATGCTTTCCCTTTGGAGTTTAATACATCTTGTTCAATGTTTTCATTCAATACAATATTTGCCCCAGATCTATAATCCAAAAGGTTATTCATATATCGATAATATACCTCAGTTGAGAACTCCAGGGTATTTCTAGCTAAATTTCTGTAATAACCTACAGATCCTTGACCACCTATTTGGGGTTTGATAAATTTATCACTTAGTTTCCAACTGTCTGTCGGTGAAATTGAAGACGAATTTGAAAGTAAATGGATGTTTTGGCGCATCGTGTTAAAGCCAAATTTCACAGAAGATCTATTCCCCAGATTATACCTTCCTGATATTCTAAACTCCGGACCGTGGTAGGTTTGAATAGTCTCCCCTTTCCCATAGGTTTTTTCACCAATGACATTACTCTCTGTAATTGGAGCACCAGCTACATATTCATTGATAGTCATGGGGCCTAGGAATTGGTAAAACATATAACGTCCTCCATAACTCAAAGAGAATTGTTCGCTGATAGTAAACTCATCTCCAAAATAAACCGATAGTTCTCTCGCTTTTTCTTCACTCAATTGCTCCTCAATAACTATTGATTCTGAACCATAGGGTTTATTGCTTCCGGGGTTGATTGAATATTGAATCGCGTTAGCTCCAAATTTGAAAATGTGATTTTCACTTTTTCTATATTCAAAATCAGCTTTCAAAAAAAGTTGATTCACATCAAATCCAAAATCAAATGAATTAAGCGGATTATCCTGACCTATGATTCCAAATTCGTAGCTGTCTTTACCTATCGTTAGATTCCCCTCAAGCTCATCATTGAAAAAATGCCTCCATCCGAGAGCTAAATTCAAATTTTTGTAAGAATAAGCAGTATCCAAGTCAAATCGAAAATCATCCTGGCTTAAATAGCTTGTCAATTCAAGTATATTCTTTTCATCGATCTGATGTTGGACATTTACGTTGAAATCATAGAAAGAAACTTTACTTCCCTTCAAGTCTGCTTCATCATCAAGAAGTTTCAAGGCCCAATCAGAATAAGTAGTTCTGCCGCCTATCGCAAAATTCGTTTTTTCACCTATTGGCCCTTCAAATCCAAGTCTGCTTGTGAGAATTCCAATTCCTCCAGATCCACTGAATTTTTCCTTTGTTCCAAATTTTGGATCTACCTGTAATACCGAGGAAAGCCTACCTCCATAATTTACGGGTATAGAACCTTTGTATAATTCTACTCCGGAAACCACATCTGCATTAAAAGCGGAGAAAAAACCAAAGGCATGAGTCGGGTTGAAAACAGTGGAATTTCCGTAAAGGATTAAATTTTGATCTGCTGCTCCTCCTCTTACATTGAACCCAGTTGTTGCCTCCCCAACTGTATTTACACCAGGCATAGTTAATATTCCTCTCAATACGTCAACTTCCCCCATTACTGCAGGAAGTCGTTTAACTTCAGCAATACTGATCGATTGAACTCCCATATCTAATTTATTTACATTAGAAAGAGCCCCGGAACTCACTACAACCTCATCCAATGAAAGTACATTTTCGGCAATACTCATATTTAAAACCCCATCTCCGCGGAGTTCTATTTGACGTTGCTCTTGAAAACCTCCTATATTTTGAATCCAAATCGTATGCCGTCCTTTACGTAATTTTAATGAGTATCTGCCATCCTTATCAGTAGCAACTTGAGTGAAGTTTACTTTCTCCAAGACTATAGCACCATTCATTGGATTTCCAGATTCTATACTTGATACTACTCCGCTTAAAACTGCCGTAGAAGACTCTGGGTTATCTGAAGACTTCCCGATTAAAAATCGTTTATTCTTATCAAATTCTCCAAGGGTGTCACTTGCATTTACAAGAAGTTCCTGTCTTTCTCTGACTAGAAAATAATCTGAAGGGAAATCTATGAAGAGTTTCGTACCCCTTGAAACCCAAACCCTCTGCTCAGCATCTATAGTATAAGACAATCCGGAATTCACAAAAATCTGATCTAAAACCAATCTTAGTTCGGTATCTGATGCTTGAAGGTTGACTTGGAGATTTTCAATATCCTGAGCCTTATAAAAAAATCTTACTGGAGTTTCTGACTCCACTCTCTCCACAAATCTTTCAAATGGCATACCTAAATAGGTGCCGGAGAGTTTTACACTAGGTGAGGTCTGGGCAAAAGTTTCAAAGAAAAAAGATAAAGCAAAAACTAGTAGTAGAAGTTTTTTCATTTATGAAACCCATTAAACGCATCAGACTTTCTCTCTCTTAATTCTGCCAACTCAAGAATGTACTTTTCCTTTTCCAAAGCAAAATAAATATTTTTCTCTTTTAGGGTACTTTTCACTTCCTTCTTGTTCAGTCCCAAACTTTGTATGGCTTGTTTCTTTTTTCTTACTTGAACAAAATCTCCATTATTCCAATAGAAATATTCTGAATCTTCCACAAATCTATAAGTATATTTTCCTATCTCTTTTGTAGGTTCAGCTTCTTTATAGTGTTTTAATAAAACTTTTATTTCTCCATCTCTCAGCACTTCATAAAATCCATTTCCATGTT
>NZ_JAHEBC010000293.1 GCF_024642405.1 Algoriphagus sp.
CTTATTCTTTTATTCATTATGTTGACGTTAAATCCGGAAATAAAATCCTGATCAACGGAGCTACAGGAGCAATAGGTTCTGCTCTTTTACAATTTGCAAGATTATTTGATGTGGAATTAACCGTAACTTCTGATTCAAAAAATTTTGACTTGATGCATTCATTAGGAGCCGATAAAATTATTGATTTTACAAAAGATGACTTCACAAAAACCGATGACTCTTTTGACTTTATCTTTGATTCGGTTGGGAAAAGCACCTTTGGAGCTTGTAAGCCAATCTTGAAAGAAAAAGGAATTTATATTTCTTCTGAACTTGGGCCGAATGCCCAAAATATTTGGTTTGCTTTGAAGACTAAAATGAGCAAAAACAAAAAAGTGATATTCCCGATTCCATTTAGTCAAAAGAAGACAATGCCCTATATTATTGATTTACTGAAAACCGGAAAATTCAAACCTGTAATAGATAAAGAATATTCTTTATACGAAATTGCTGAAGCTTACAAATACGTCCTCTCTGGTCAAAAAACAGGAAATGTCATTGTTAATTATTGACTATTAATTTGATTAAAAATTGAAACTGAATCTATTAATTGAGATTGACTCATACTCTATTTTCATAAGTCATAGTTTGTGAGCAAAAATTCTGATTTGGTTAATAAATCATTAATCAAGTTTCGTTTTCGAATTCTTTTTAGAAATTAAGGAATTGAAAGACAAATATCCACATGAAACGACGTCCATTCCTTCAAAAACTCACCTTTTTTTCCTCAGCTGTAATGGCATTGCCACTGGATGGCCTAGGCAAAACCATCAAGGAAGAGCCTAAAAAACTACGTTTTATTGTAGCATCTGATGGGCATTTTGGTCAACCTGACACTGATTTCACTGGTACACATAAAAAGTTAATAGAATCTATTAATTCAGAAGAACAAGTAGATTTTGTGGTTTTTAACGGTGACTTGGTTCACGATGACCCATTATTTTTACCTCAGGTGAAAATGTATTATGACTCCTTAAAAGCCCCTTATTATGTAACTCGAGGAAACCATGATCGTGTCGCAATAGGTGAATGGAAAAATATTTGGGGTTATTCCGAAAACCATTCCTTCCAAGCCAAGGATGGGTCAGGTGTAATTTTGCTAAACTGCTCAAATAAAGCTGGAGAATACCTTTGTGGCGATGTCCCATTTTTGAAATCAAAATTAGAGGAATTAAGTAGCCTTTCTCATGTCTTTGTTTTTATTCATATATCCCAAAACGACTGGACCAGACATGGAATAAAATGTGACGACTTAATGGAACTCATCGCCCTGCATAAAAATGTAAAAGCAGTATTTCACGGACACGACCATGATGTAGATGGGATTATGATTAACCGAGGAAAACCATATCTATGGGACGGACATTTTGGAGGAAATTGGGGTAACCCCTTTCATACTTACAGAGTGGTAGAAATTCTAGAAGATGGTAAGACAATTACTTATCTTAAAACCGTTAAAGACGGTACGGTACTCAATGGACATTCATTATAATTGAAAAGAAAACTCATTGAGAATTCTAAAAAGTCGTATTGATTTGAACAAATAAAAAACCCGATTTACATCGGGTTTTCTTTATGGATTAAACAAATTCTGATTATTAGAGTCTTATCAAATTTTCAATTCTCCTTCCAAGCCTAAATTAACTTTCTTTCCGGTGATTATTCCAAAAAGCATTTTAGCTCCTGCCAATCCTGCTCCATGTTTTGTATCCCAATAATGCCCTGCTTGAGGAGTAAATTTTATTACTGAAATTCTTGGATCATCTTTCCCTTGAGGAAACCAATTTTTTGCCATTGAATCCCAAAGTTCATAGATCATCTTTTTATTTTGTGTGATTTCAGCTTTCCCTTGAAGTTCTAAAAACTCCATCGAACTTGTTTTCTGAAAGAAGAGTCGAGCTTTGGGATTACTGTTTATTTCTGCATTTTTTGCACTATCCACGGCACTCAAGAACCAAAGTGAACCATCATCATCAGATTTTTGAATACTCATTGGTCTGGCAGATTGGTTTTCATCAAATGACACTTCTGTTTGGAAAAAACATAAACTTGAAGAATCCACCAAATCGCGAATTTTGCTCACAGCGGCTTTCCCTTCAAGGTTTTCGACATTAGATTTTTTTGTTTCTTTATTTATAGTTTCCATAATATTCTTTTTGATTAACTACTCATAAATGCACAAAGGCCTTGCCTTATGATCCATTTCAATCTTAAAATCTCAAAAACCTCTCAGACTTGCTTAAAAGCTTGATTCCTGACTTTTTTGTTTTAGTTATTAGTTAAAAAGTATCCTTTAAAACCATCTTTTTTCGAATTTATTCCCCAATGTGAGGCAAATTTTATATCAGGTTCCTTTACCTATTTATTGTATTTTTAATCATTGATTTTATAATTCTATGAAAATAGGCAAACCCGCAACTTCAGCAGCTGGACCAAAAGCTATTTACCATGCAATGGAAAAAGCTTTTCAGTCCATGAAAGTCACCAAAGCTTTCAAGATTCTGGGGAGTTTGAATCAAAAAGATGGTATGGATTGCCCTGGCTGTGCTTGGCCTGATCCTGCACATCGTTCCAAATTGGGGGAATATTGTGAAAATGGTGTAAAAGCAATAGCTGAAGAAGCGATGGATCTCAATGCAGATGCAAGTTTTTTTTCCAATCATTCCATTTTTGAAATGCGAAAGCAAAGTGATTATTGGCTTGGGCATCAAGGTAGATTGACCCAACCGATGATGATTAAGAAAGGTGATGCTTATTATTCCCCTGTGGAATGGAATACTGTTTTTGAAACCATCGGCAAAAAACTCAAAGACCTCCAAAGTCCAGATGATGCTATTTTTTATACTTCCGGCAGAACTAGCAATGAAGCTGCTTTTTTGTACCAACTTTTTGTTAGGATTTTCGGCACCAATAATATGCCCGACTGCTCCAATATGTGTCATGAATCCAGTGGAGTTGCGCTAAGTCACACTCTTGGTATTGGAAAAGGTTCTGTAAAACTTGAAGATTTCTATCAGTCCGAATTGATTTTGATTTTTGGGCAAAACCCAGGAACAAACCATCCCAGAATGCTTTCTGCCCTAAAAAAGGCAAAAGAGCATGGGGCAAAAATCGTTGTGATCAATCCCTTGAAAGAGGCTGGTTTATTAAGCTTTGAAGATCCTCAATCTATTTCAGGATTATTAGGTATAGGTGCCCCCCTCGCAGATTTATACCTACAAGTTAGAATCAATGAAGACGTAGCTCTGGTACAGACTATTGCAAAGAAACTTTTAGAACGATCCAAAAAAGATCCATCAGTTTTAGACCAAGATTTCATTAGCACTAAAACTGATGGATTTGAAACCTATCAAAATGCTTTGGAAGAATTAGATTCAGAAGATCTGATTTCCAGAACAGGATTGGATCAAAAACAAATCGAGGAATTTGTTGATCTGGTTTCCAATAGGAATAAAATCATTGCTTGCTGGGCTATGGGCTTAACCCAACATGTTAATGCTGTTGACAACATTCAGGAAATAGTTAACCTGCTCTTACTAAAAGGAAGTATCGGAAAACCTGGAGCTGGGACTTGTCCTGTACGAGGGCATAGTAATGTGCAAGGAGATAGAACCATGGGGATTTGGGAAAGACCAAGCAAAGAATTTTTGGATACCCTTGCCTCTACTTTCAATTTCGAACCTCCTCGAAAACATGGGGTTGATGTCGTGGGAGCAATAGAATTAATGCAGGATCAACCCGGAAAAGTTTTTATGGCCATGGGAGGAAATTTACTTTCTGCTGCCCCAGACACCAGCTTTACAAAAAAAGCACTTGAAAATTGTGTCATGACTATTCATGTTTCCACAAAATTGAATCGTTCCCATTTATACCCTGGAGAAATAGGATTCATACTTCCGTGCCTTGGCCGAACAGATATCATTCAGGAAAAGTCTGGCATCCAAAAACTAACTGTAGAAAATTCTATGGGAATGGTTCATAGTACTCAGGGCAACCAACCCTCTAGATCAGAATATCTCTTAAGCGAACCCCATATTATTTCTCAAATCGCTTCTAGAACTGTAGGTATTGAAATAGTTGACTGGCTTTCGCTGATTGACAATTATGATAACATCAGGGATTTGATTGCAAAATCTGTTAAAGGATTTGAGTCTTTCAATGAAAAATTAAAAAAGAACTCCATTCTGGAATTGCCTAATGGTCCAAGAGAAGGGAAATTTACCAATGATATTGGTAAGGCTCGATTTACGATAAATTCTCTGCCCGATTACAAGTTGGAAGAAGATGAGCTGATGATGATGACGATTAGAAGTCATGATCAATTCAACACCACCATTTATGGTATGGACGACCGATACAGAGGGATTTATGGGATCAGGACTGTAGTTTTGATGAATAAGGATGATATTTCGAATTTTCAACTCGACATCCAAAAACCTGTAACTTTATTCAACGAGTATGGAGGAAAAACAAGAGAAGTAAAAGAACTGACAATCATTCCTTATGATATTCCTTCGAAATGTATTGCAACGTATTTTC
Organism: Algoriphagus sp.; assembly: GCF_024642405.1. Lineage (GTDB taxonomy): Bacteria > Bacteroidota > Bacteroidia > Cytophagales > Cyclobacteriaceae > Algoriphagus. The sequence goes on from NZ_JAHEBC010000293.1 coordinate 4,579, forward strand.
CTGAATGCAATGAGCTTGTTCCACTTCAGCTCAAAGCTAGAAAAAGCAATACACCGGCAAGTAAATCTGTCAAAGTGAAAATCCGTCAAAATTAGAAATAACTCAAGAGTCAATAAAAAATGAAAATTCAAAAATACATTGGGATACTTTTTCTGATCCTGATTACAGCTTGTCAATCAAGTAAAATCAATTCTGATTACTCAGGACAAGAACTTGAGAAAATCAAAACCTTTCAATCACTTGTACCAAAAAAAGATAGTTTATATCACGTTTTGATTTCGACGAGCAAAGGTGATATGATGGTAAAATTGTATAATCAAACTCCTC
>NZ_JAHEBC010000294.1 GCF_024642405.1 Algoriphagus sp.
TTTTGTTGAGTTACACGCCAACTCATTGATTGTTGAGATAAGATTATAGTTATAAGAGGTAAAATTCTGTTGAATAAGATTCTTCTGATGTATCTAAACTTGAAGAGATTCAGCCTAAAGAAAATCATTAATTTTGCGGTATGGAAAATATACCGCCTTGCCCGTCCTGCAAATCTCCTTATGGTTATGAAATGGACACAAAATTTGTATGTCCGGAATGCGGATTTGAATGGATTCCCGAGGCTGAGCTTGAAGAAGAAGGATTGATCGTTAAAGATGCGAATGGAAATGTATTGGTAGATGGCGATGCAGTAGTGATCGTTAAAGATCTTCCTGTTAAGGGTGCTCCAAAGCCAATTAAGGCAGGAACAAAAGTTAAAAGCATCCGATTAGTGGAAGGAGATCACAATATTGATTGTAAAATCGATGGCTTCGGTTCTATGGCTCTCAAAAGTGAGTTCGTGAAAAAAGCATAGAAAAATAGGAAATTGGAAATACGAAGTACGAGAAAAAACTTATACTTCGTATTTCAAACTTTCATTTACTTAAAGGTGTTTCATCGACTTTTACGTCTCCTACCAAGTATTGCATTCCGTCTAGGAAGAACTGAAGCAAATCTGGATTTTCGAAACTTTGTGCATTGTGAGAAGGAGCACTGTATAAAACGCGGCCTTTTCCTTCTTTTCTGATCCAAGCCACATAAGTTACGCCTTCATCCAATTCCTGACCTTTTTTTTGACCTTCAATTTCTGAGTTGTTGAAATATAAAAGAGGCTTGAAATCTAATTCGGCATAAGCATTTTTATAAAAATATGGCTCATCTGTATGTACAAATCCATCTTTGGGGAAAGCCTGTACTAAGGGATGATCCGGATCAGAAAGATGAACATTTATTGGCTGCTGCTTTGGATGATAATCAAATGATCCCCCTAAAAGTCTGGAAAAATCCATGGAATTGTTCAATGTTGTATTGCCTCCATGTATTACGAAAAGACCTCCTCCTTTTTTCACATAGTTAATAACATTCTTTTCTAATTCTGCAGCCTTTTTCCAAATAGCAACACTGTCCATATCCCCATTTTCACTTAATTTATCTACGAAAAGGTTTCTATAAGTTGGCTTCGAGTTGGTATTGTTGAAAACGATCATATCGAATTCTTTTAGCTTATCTTTTTCCATCATTCCTAGGTCTGTGCTTGAGCTTACTTCAAATGCTCCGCTTTTATCGCCAAGGATTTTAAACATAGCCTCAGTATGAGGATTCACCCAATGCCAAAACCCAGTATGTAAAGAAAAAACCAATACTTTCTTTTTGCCTTTAACAGGAAATGTAGGTTTTTCAGGAGCAAGACTTTCGATTTTTGCTTTCCATTCTGGAGTTAACTCCACCTCAGACATACTTTGTGCACCAGCTGAGCCGAGATAACAAATGAAAACGATTGCGTAGAAAATACTCTTCTTCATAGGTAATTGGGATAAATGCAATTAGTCATTAGTTTAGATTTCAATATCTTTAAAAAACAGACCCAATAACCAGATTTTTCTATGATTATCAAAAGAATATTATCAGGACTGATTTTGGCATTTTTACTGCCACTGTCTGGATTTGCACAGAAAGTTACCCTAAAAGAAACAGCAACTGGAATTGATTTTATGCTTGGAAGTCAGCGGGTTTTGACTTATCAAACTGCAGTGGAACCGGTACCGGAAGGAGTGAAATCAGACTATGCAAAATCTGGTTTTATTCACCCACTAACTTCTCCATCCGGACAGGTTTTAACAAGAATTCAACCAAAAGACCATTATCATCACTATGGGATTTGGGGACCTTGGACCAGAGCTACTATTGGAGGACGAGAGGTTGACTTTTGGAATTTGGCTGACCAAAAAGGAAGAGTTGATTTTGATGAAATCGTAGCAGAAAAGGAAGCGGGAGGAGTTGCCGAACTGACTGTTAGACAAAAACACATTGACTTGAAAGCTCCTGAGACAGAAAAATTGGCGATCTCTGAGGATCTGACTATAAAAGTGATGCCAGTAGATAAAGGAAGGTTTTTGGTAGATTATACATCTAATTTTTCTACTAAATTGAAAGATGGGATTTTGTTGGATGCATATCGCTATGGAGGTGGATTAGGATTTAGAGCAACTGAAATTTGGGGGTCAGATAATAGTTCTGTTCTGACTTCAGAAGGAAAAGATAGAAAAACTGCTGATGGAACAGAAGCTAAATGGATTATTATCAAAGGAGAGTCAGAAGCAGCGGAAGGGCAAAGTGGTTTGTTGATAATGAGTCATAATACCAACAAAGCTTTTCCTGAACCCCTTAGAGTTTGGCCAGAAGAAAATTATGACAGGAAAGGAAATGTATTTGTGGAATTTACACCTATCAGACATGAATCCTGGGAAATTCTACCCAATAAACGATATACCTTAAAATATAGAATGATTGTTTTTGATGGAGATCTTACTGCTGAAGAAGCTGAAAGCTATTGGAGAGCTTTCGTCAAATAAGTTAAAAAAATGAAATAGCCCTTAACATTAACCCATAAAACCGTGAAAAGAAGAACTTTTATAAAAAATGCCGGATTGGCGACTGCGGCATTTGGAATTCCTACCATTGTACCTTCCTCAGTTTTCGGCAAAAACGCTCCGAGCAATAGAATTCAAATAGGTCAAATAGGATGTGGTAGGATTGCCAGGGATCATGATATTCCAGGTACTTGGAGGCATGCAAATGCACGATATATAGCCGTTTCAGATCTGGATTCCAATAGAATGCTTGATGGGAAAAACCTGATTGAAAATTATTATTCAAAAAAGGAAGATGAAGCTTCCGGTGAAATCAAACAGTATGGGGATTTCAGGGAAATGCTATTGAATAAGGAAATAGATGCGGTAGTGATCAGTACTCCTGATCATTGGCATTCTCAACCCGCTATGCAAGCAGCAATAGCAGGGAAGCATGTTTACCTTCAAAAACCTACTTCTCTAACGATCAGAGAAGGGAGACAACTAGCCGATGTAGTGAAAAAGACGGGTGTGAAACTACAATTGGGAACCCAACAGCGTTCCAGCGACCAGTTTAGAATTGCAGCTGAACTGGTAAGAAATGGGAGAATAGGGAAGTTGCATACCGTAAGAATAGGTCTTCCGGGAGATCCTCCTGGTCCGGAGGCACCAGCGATGCCAGTTCCCAAGAATCTAAATTATGATATGTGGCTAGGCTCAACCCCTGAAGTGCCTTACACCGAGATTGGTGTTCATCCACAAGAAGGCTATGGAAGACCTGGCTGGTTAAGGATTAATCAATTTGGAGCAGGGATGATTACGGGTTGGGGGCAACATCATTTTGATTCAGCTGCATGGGGAATGGATACGGAATTGACAGGACCTAGGTATATTGAGGCAGTAGCCGAATTTCCTCGCTCAGGACTTTGGAATGTTCATGGCGATTTTATGGTCAAAGCCGAATATGATAATGGAATCCATATGTTTACCAGTGGAGGATATCCCAACGGGATTCGATATGAGGGAACTGAAGGTTGGATTTGGGTTTCCAGAGGTAATTACGTGGCTTCTTCAAGTGATCCAGTTGCTCAAGGAGAAAGTGCAAAAGCCTTGGATGCTTCAGATCCGACAATTTTAACTTCCGTTATTGGTCCGAATGAAATTCATTTGCAAAAGAGTTCGGAACATCATGGAAATTGGCTTGGGGCAATTCAAGGAGAGAATGAATTATTGTCACCCATTGAAATTGGACATAGATCCTGCTCGGTTTGCTTGGTGAGTCATATAGCCATGCAATTGGGAAGAAAATTAGAATGGGATCCAGTTTCAGAACGTTTTGTCAATGATGATGAAGCAAATACATATTTAAGCAGAGAGCAAAGAGCACCATACGGTACAAATTATGTTAAAATGTAAATTCATGATAAAGCTTAAGTCATTTGTATTTATAGCCATCCTCATTCTTTTTCAGTTTTGTGATTCACCCCAAGAACAAATGGATGAACCTAAATCAAAAGCTCCTTTGCAAATTGTAAGCCTTGATCCCGGACATTTTCATGCGGGGTTAATTCATAAAAGCATGTATCCTGAAGTGGACTCAACAATTCATGTTTATGCTCCTGAAGGAGAAGAACTTCGGGATTATTTAACAAGAATTGCAGGGTATAATGAAAGACCTGAAAATCCAACAGCCTGGAACATTGAGGTTTATACCGGAGATGATTTCTTACAGGAAATGATTAAAGAAAAAGCCGGAAATGTAATGGTAGTGGCTGGAAAGAATGACCGTAAGATCGACTATATTCTTGCGGCTTTAGAAAATGGAATGAATGTTTACGCAGATAAACCATTGGTTATCAACCCTTCTGGTTTCCAGAAATTGAAGAAAGCTTTTGCATTGGCAGATGAAAGAGATTTACTCTTTTATGATATTATGACCGAGCGATTTGAAATCTCTACAATCCTTCAAAAAGAACTTTCTATGATGCCGGATGTATTTGGAGAATTAGAAACAGGAACTTTGGAAAACCCCGCTATTACAAAGGAGTCAGTTCACCATTTCTTTAAATATGTTTCTGGGGTCCCATTAGTCCGTCCAGAATGGTTTTTTGATACAGAAATTGAAGGTTCTGGATTGGTAGATGTTACCACTCATTTGGTGGATTTGGTTCAATGGGAATCCTTCCCTGGCGAAGTGCTGGATACTAGTGATGTGGAGATGTTAAAAGCAGAATTACTTCCGACTTCTTTAGGTTATGATCAATATCAATTGGTAACTGGAAAAACTTCTCCTTTTGAAAAAGGAGAATCATTGGATGTTTTAGCGAATGGTGAAATGAATTATACTTTGAAAGGTATTCACGCCAAA
>NZ_JAHEBC010000295.1 GCF_024642405.1 Algoriphagus sp.
CATAAAGGAGTTACTGCAGGAGCAAAAGCTGAAGCAATGACTATTTTAGATTTCCTTTTGAATCCTGAATTGGTCAGTGAGGCTTGGGATTATTTTGAAAATGTTCAGACAAAAGAAGAGGAGTATAAGCCAATGATTTCCGCTGATGACGAAGCTCCAATTTATTTGAATAAGCAGATTATGGATCTTTTCCGTCCAGAAATGAGGAAGTTTTATTATGATGAAACGAAATACGATACTTACTTGGAGCAATTGGGAGTGACTTATCCAACCCTCAAAAAGGATTAATTCTCAGAAGTTATAAGAATGAAAGTTTGAATGAAAAACATGCAAACTTTCATTCTTTCTTTTTTTCTGATACAAAATCTTACCTTTGCATCTGATTTTCACCAGCGGTTCAATTGCCCGCTTCAACAAAAATTCATGAAGACAGAAGAATTAATTGCAAAAGGCCTTTCGCTTCCGATCATGGAGGCATTTTATACAATACAAGGAGAAGGTAGATTCACAGGATATCCGGCTTATTTTATCCGACTTGGGGGTTGTGATGTTGGATGTGTTTGGTGTGATGTTAAAGAATCTTGGGAAGCAGGTAAGTGGCCAGTGGAAAGCATTCAGGCTATAGTGGCTGAAGCAGAAAAATATCCTGGAAGATTGGTCGTTATCACAGGTGGAGAACCTTTGATGTATGATTTGGGTCCGTTGACATCTTTATTGAAAGAAAAAGGATTCACTACCAATATCGAAACTTCTGGAGCGCATCCGTTTTCAGGTGATTTTGACTGGGTTTGCTTCTCTCCAAAGAAGTTTAAAAAACCTCATCAATCAATTTATCAAAAAGCAAATGAATTGAAAGTTGTAATCTTTCATGCTAGTGATTTTAAATTTGCAGAAGAGCATTCAAAGTTTGTAAATAAGGATTGTGAATTGCGACTTCAACCAGAATGGAGTAAAGCGTCGAAATTCACTCCTGAGATCATAAACTACACGAAATATCATCCAAATTGGAAAATTTCGCTTCAAACTCATAAATTTATGGACATACCCTAAGTCCATGAGACGAATTTTCATAGGAATTCTATTTTTAATCAATATCAATCTGACATTTGCGCAGACCTATTCTATTATTGATAGTAGGGCAATCAAATTTTTTAAAGAAGCGGAGGAACTCACTCTTGCCCGACAATATGACAAAGCAATAGAAAAATATCAAGATGCTATAAATAGAGAGTCTTCATTTCTAGAAGCTTATGTAAAGATGTCTCAATTGCTAATTACACAGGGGAGACTTGAAGAAGCTGAACAAGTTGCCGAAGCAGGAAAAAAACGTTTGGCAGGTAAAAATGCTACTGCTAAAAATGTTGCTGATTTTGGATGGCTTTTTTCAAATCTCTATATGGAGAAAGGAGAGTTCCAAAAAGCGTATGATGAATTTCAGAAAACAGATCCACTTTTTGAGGATGACTTCCGAAAGACTATGTACTACGTGCAGATGAAATCAAAAATTGATTTTTTGGGAGAACAGCTTGGGAATTCCATGTCAATTGAGAAAGAAAAACTATCAGATCCAATCAATCAATTTCCTCTTCAATATTTCCCGGTTTTGACGGCAGACGGAGAGCAAATTTTATTTACCAAAAGAGATGGAACCGGGAATTTTGACAAAGAAGATATCTACACTGCCTATTCAGAGCCAGATGGTACCTGGAACAAACCAGTGAGTATTGCCGAAACCATAAATTCCCAATACAACGAAGGGACTTGTTCCGTAACAGCAGATGGTAATATTTTGATCTACACCAGTTGTGATGCACCGGATTCAGAGGGGAGTTGCGATTTATATATTGCTTATAAGGTCAATGGAAACTGGCAAAGACCGACCAATATGGGGAAAAAAGTGAATTCAAGATCTTGGGATTCCCAACCTTCTTTGTCCGCAGACGGAAGAATTTTATTCTTTTCCTCTAATAGGAGAGGTGGATTTGGCGGAAATGACATTTGGTATAGTGTAAGGCAAAATGATGGGTCTTGGGCAGATGCTAAGAATTTGGGAAACATCGTGAATACCGCGAAAGATGAAATTTCACCTTTTATGTTTTTTAATAATGAAATTTTATTTTTCGCTTCAGATGGACATCAAGGCTTTGGAGGTATGGACATTTTTCTATCCAGAGTAAAAGGAGGGGAATTTTCCACTCCCGAAAATCTAGGATTACCCATCAACGATCATTTGGATCAAGTAGCACTTTTTATCACAGCCCAAAAAGATTATGCTTATTTCACGGAGCTAACGTCTGCAGAAAATGGGAATGATAGATCCCTTTTATATCGGTTTAAATTTCCGGAGTCGATTTACTTAGGAGAAAACCTAACTGTTACAGGAGGGAAGGTTTTCAATTCCAAAACCGGAGAACCTATTGATGCTACTCTTTCCTTAGTGTCATTGACGAATGATAGCACCCTTTACCAGTTTAAGTCGGACGGTAAAACAGGGGACTTTATGATGCTTTATCCTGATAAATCTATATCTGGGCTTTATGTTGAAAAGAAAGGTTTCATTCCAAAAATTTATAATGTGGAGCGGGATAAGCTTCAAAATGTCAAAGATTTGAATGTGGAATTAGTTCCTGTAGCCTCTGGAGAGGAATTTGTGTTTGAAAACATTTTCTTTGATTTTGATAAATTCGAACTGAAAACTGAATCCATGTCATCATTAAAAAGGCTTCTTAAGTTTTTGCAGGAAAATCCTAATGTAAATATTTTGATTACCGGGCATACTGATAATGTTGGCTCTCCAGGTTATAATCAACAATTAAGCTTACAAAGGGCTAAAAGTGTGCAGGAATACCTTGTAAATGAAGGAATGCATCCAGGAAGGGTCCTCGTTGAAGGAAAAGGAGATAAAGAGCCGGTGGTTCCAAATTCGAGTTCAGAAAACCAGGCATTGAACAGAAGAATCACTGTTAAGGTTCTTTAATTGATTAGGGGATCTTTAACTTTGGATTCATCATTTTTATGTTTTATAGTATGTCTTAATTTAAATATTGAATTAAGTTGATATAATTATAAATTATTTTAAGTATTTTTCGAATAAAAAAATAGCAAATTTTCTAAACACACAAATAACAAAATACTATTTTAAATTAAATAAGAGTTGAAGAAATATATATATAAAAAAATAACCACTAACTCTTTTTTTTAACTTTTTGATGCTTTAAGGATCCAAGATTTTTCTCCCTAACTAGGATTGAAAATTTTATTCAGATCTTGTGACGCCTCCAAAAAACAGTTATGCTCCTACTCAAGGTCAGATGTTTGTTTTTGAAGAGACTTTGTATCTAATTGATTCTGATGATAATGTGGAATCAGTGAGAAGTAAAACAAATAACATTATCAAATCCTTGCATGAAGAGGATCAAGCAGCAGCTAAAGAAATTTTAAAGGATTTCAAGCTTGATTTGAGCAGAGAAGATCATTTGACTATTTTCTTTCAAAAGCTTAATGAATCATAAAGATATTCAACTCTCAACAATTTTAAGGCCGATAATAATCGGCCTTTTTATCTTCTAACCCCTTATTTTGAATCAAATGATTTAAAAATGTTAACCTAATAAGTAAAGACCTTTATTGTGTTGATAAATCCCTTGAATTCTATTATTTTCTTTCTTTTACCTACATTTGCGTCCTATTTGAAAGAGTTATGATTTACGTTTGTCGGAAAGAACATTTTAATGCCGCTCATAAATTGTGGAACCCGAATTGGTCTGATGAGAAGAATGTGGAGGTTTTTGGTCCTTGTGCGAATGCCAATTGGCACGGCCATAATTTTGAATTGATCGTAATGGTTAAAGGATTGCCTGATCCGGATACCGGCTTTGTGGTTGATCTAAAGAAATTGAGTACCCTGATCAGAAGCTTAGTAATTGATGAGGTCGATCATAAAAATCTGAATATTGACGTTGAATTTATGAAAGGTAAACTGGCAAGTTGCGAAAATTTGGTGATGGAGTTTTGGAAGATTCTCGAACCAGCAGTGAAAGAAATTACTTCCAACGGAGGATTGCATAAATTGACTCTTTATGAAACGCCGAGGAATTTCGTAGAATATTATGGAGATTGATTTTACTTTAGAAAATAATTGAAATACAGAGTAGGTTGAAATAGCCTACTTTTCTTTTTTAAAATCATTTGATTAGCTTTTAAAATGGCCCACAGCAATAAAAAGATATATATCATTTCAGGCGAACGTTCTGGAGATCTGCATGCTTCCAATTTAGTTTATGCTTTGAAATCTAAAAATCCAGAATTGGAACTCAGAGGTATGGGAGGGAGCTATTCTGAGAAGGCTGGAGTAGACTTGGCTTTTGATTATTCTGAAGTTGCATTAATGGGCTTTTTAGAAGTGGTTTTAGGCTTTCGGAAAGTTTTGAAATACCTGAAGCTGGTGAAAAATGATATACTTTCATTTAGACCAGACGCCCTTATCCTTGTTGATTATGGGGGCTTTAACATGAAAATTGCTGCTTTTGCCAAAGAAAATAACATCCCGGTCCATTATTATATTCCTCCTAAAGTTTGGGCTTGGAATCAAAAAAGAGCTTTGAAGCTGAAAGCATTTACAGATCATATTTACTCAATTCTTCCTTTTGAAGTGGAGTTTTTTGAAAGGTTTGATTTAAAAGTCAATTATGTAGGGAATCCTCTTTTTGATGAAATAAAAAAATTTAAACAGCACGAGTTTTTCTTCCAAAAGAATGATCTTAATTATCAGCCCATCATTGCATTGCTCCCAGGTAGTCGAAAGCAGGAAATAAACGCCATGCTAAATAGAATGGTTGATTTGGTGACGGAATTT
>NZ_JAHEBC010000055.1 GCF_024642405.1 Algoriphagus sp.
GAAAAGCCGATGACAACGGATGAGTTTAAATGTCAGGATATTCTTGATGCGGAGAGAAAATCAGGAAAGAAGCTAATTGTAACTTTTAATTATCGCTATTCCCCACACAGACAAAAAATCTACGAATTACTTCGGGCAGGAGAGATTGGAGATATTACTTCTGTGGATTTCCACTGGTATCTTAATACGTCTCATGGTGCTGATTATTTCAGGAGATGGCATGGGTACAAAGAAAAAAGCGGGACACTTTTGGTTCATAAGTCTACGCATCACTTTGACCTGCTTAACTGGTGGTTAGATTCTGACCCAGAAGAAGTTTTTGCGTTTGGTCAATTGGAGTTTTATGGAAAGAATGGACCTTATCGGGGTGAAACCTGTAGGAGTTGTCCGCATAAAGGTAAATGCGATTTTTATTGGGATGTGACCCGAAGTGAGCATTTGACAAAATTATATGTTGAGAACGAACAGTATGATGGGTACCATAGGGACGGATGTGTGTTTAGAGAGGATATCAATATCTATGATAAAATGGCTGTTCAAATCCGCTATAAAAATAAAGTTCAGGTGAGTTATTCCTTGACAACTTATTCTCCATACGAAGGATATAGAATTGCTTTCAATGGCACCAAAGGAAGATTGGAAGCTTGGGTCAAAGAAAGCCAACCATGGAAAGTAGAGCCTCAAGATGAAATCAGATTGACTAAGAATTTTGGAGAAAGTGAAATAATCGTGGTGCCTCATGGTGGAGGCGGGCATGGTGGAGGAGATACCCGATTAAAGGATAAGATTTTTAAAGACCCATCTGCTGCGGACCCTTGGAGGCAATCAGCCGGAAGTCGGGATGGAGCGATGTCTATTTTGGTGGGGATAGCTGCTAGAAATAGTATCGAAACTGGAAAACCAGTGATGGTTCAAGAGATGACGGATATTCCGCTCCAGGCTAGCGGAAGGGGAATTTAGAAAACATAAAAAATGGCGAGATTTAATATTCTCGCCATTTTTTTACCCTTTAATACTTAATAGCTTTCCTCAAAACCCAAGTAAAAGTCAAAGAAAGGAAGCATTTGATTGGGGATTCTGCCGTCTTTGGTATAAATGTTATTAGTGTGGGTGCCAATATATTCTTCCGCAAAATGCTTGATCCCAACATTCTCCAGCCTTTGGCTAAACATCTCACATTGAATAGTGAAACGATCACCGGCATTTCTTCCCCAGTCAAACTTAATCGCCTTTAGTTTTTGTAAGTTTTCTAAGTGATCATCAATCATATGTAAGGGCATATTATCATACCATTTTTCCAACACCTCTTGATTGACATGAAGTTTATCTCCTTCATATTCAAAAGGCAAGTCACAATAGAAAGGAGCCTTATTGGGATTTGGAGACCAGGATCTACCAAAAGCAATCATCACTTTTCCGAAATAGGTCTTTTCAACTTCCTCCATGGTTTTGAGTGTGGAAAGTTCCTTGAAAGTCTCACTGTTTGGGCCGTATTCCCGCACGATGGTAAGGGCTCCTGGACTAAGTGCATAAACAGAGCTAAAGATTTCTGGGTGATGCATGGCTATTTTTAGGGCACCATATCCACCCATACTATGTCCCGTGATCCCTCGACTTTCTTTGGTTGGGATCGTCCTGAAGTTTTGATCTACATAATTCACCAAATCAAAAGCTGTGAAATCTTCCCAGTTACCGAAGTACTCTGAATTACTGTAGAAGCTCCCATCATAACTTGTTTTTTCATCAGGGATCACCAAAATAAATGGTCTGATTTTTTTTGTTTCTATAGAAAAGTCAAGGATTTCAGTCATGTAGGACAACATGGTGTTATCTCCCATAAATCCGTGTAAAAAATAAATAACTGGATAGCGTTGGCTACTGGATTCATAACCTGGTGGGAGATAAACAGAAACGGCTCGGTTGGGGTTTTCGCCTGCTTCATTTTCCAGGTTTTCGGAATAAATCGTCTCAGTCACGACCTTTCCACCTTTACTTTGGGCAGTTAAATCAAACCCATTGAGACAGAATCCCAAAACCAGCAGACTAAGGAAACAGAATTTTTTTATAGAATAAGAACTCATGGGATATTTTTAGGTCTAAGCTTAGTGATAAAGTTTTATAGAGAACAATCAATTTTATTCCTCAAACTTTATACTGGATTGTCGTTCTCGATTTACATGAAGTTGCAATACATCAGGTCTGGAGTAATGCCCTACGGGATCAAAGTTTTGCCTTTCTTCTAAAACCCGGTTAAAATCCAGCGTTTCGATAAAGAGTCCCTCTTTGTTAGTCTCTGGTTCAAGGATCCACTTTCCATCCGGTCCAGCAATGCATGATCCTCCATCTGTCAGGAAATCTGGAGCATTTTCAAGAATTAAGTCTAAGTATGGCGTGTCTACAGGGAAATCAGTTTTCCGCATCAAACTGGAAACAGAAATCACAAAGGAACGGCTCTCCTTTGCAATCATCCGGGTGATGTCTTCCGTGTTTCGAATAGATCCCGGCCAGACGGCAATGTGAAGGTTTTCTCCCAAGCCATAAAGTGCGGTTCTTGCCAAAGGCATCCAATTCTCCCAGCAATTGAGACCTCCCACCGTGAAATTCTTCAATTTATGAACACGAAGACCATTCCCATCTCCGGGAGACCAAGTCAGTCTCTCATCATAAGTTGGCTGAAGTTTTCGATGAACAGATTTGATTTCGCCAGTTTGATCTATGTAAACTAAAGAGCAATAAATGCTATGACCACCCCGATCTATAGGTCTTTCTATGATTCCAAGATATATCGAGATCTGGTTTTCTTTTGCTAAAAACTTGATTTCATCTAGATCACCCGATTCGATTTGAATGGCATTCCTGAGGTAATGTGCGTGAATTTCCTTTTGAATAGAATTATCCCAGGCAGTTCCATGAGTTAACGCCAACCAAAAAGGATAACCAGGAACCAGCCCTTCTCCAAAAATAATTAATTGGCAATTTTCTTTTGCGGCATCCTGAATGGAAGATTTTACTTTTTCTAAAGTCGCTTCTTTATTTAGCCAAACAGGTGAGATTTGGGCTAATGCAACTTTGAGTAGATTAGAAGAAGACATTTTTCTTTCAAATTAGACGATTTATTAAAAAGTAGCAATTTGAATTTGAAAAGGGGAGAAATAGTCTGATGAATTTGGTAGAGTATATCGAAAGTAGTCATAAAAAAAGCGACTCGGATTAGAGTCGCATTTTCATCTATCTAAACCAACTTATTAACTAACTATTTACAACTTCAGGTTCCACATCTACAAGAGCAACGGCACCATGAATTGCTGTTTCATCTAATTCAGAAAGTAAAATCTGAAGATTTTCAAGCACAGTAGGGTACAAAAATGTGGATAAGGTCTTATTCAAAGAATCTTTGAAAAGTGGATAGGACTTTCTAATAGAGCCTCCCAAAACTATCGCCTCTGGAGCTAAAGCATAAAGAATGTTTTTGATCAATTCACCTAAATGATGGCCATACTCTTCAAATGCTTTTAATGCAACAGGATCTCCCGCAATAGCTAATTTGGCAAGTGCCTTTGGGCGCTGATGATAAAAATTATGGAAAAACTTCCCACTGCAATAAAACTCATAATTATTGTCTAAATAGGGAGCACTGCACCATTCACCGGCCGCGGAAGTAACACCACTGTAAAGGTTTCCATTTATTACTATTCCTCCTCCAGTACCTGTTCCTAAGGTAATTCCTACGAGATTTTTAAACTGCTTTCCAACTCCATACTTATAAACTCCTAGAGCGAAACAATTTGCGTCATTATTTATAAAAACTGGTTTTTCAAATCGCTCAGATAAAAACTTTCTTAATTCAACATGTTGAAATGCGGGAATATTAGCAAGAGCAAGGGCAATTCCTTTATCAACATCTACCAAACCAGGGATTCCAATTCCAATCCCTGCAATATCATGATGGAGGTAAGATTCGATAAACAAGGCAATCGTTTCCAGAATATGTTCTTGATCTTGATTGGCTGGGGTAGGTATAGACCTGATATCTTCAAGATGTCCTTTAATCAATACACCTCCTTTGATGCCTGTACCTCCGATGTCCAATCCCAAAATGGCCTTCTCCATTCGATTTGGTTTACTGTTTAGGTTTTTGGTTGTAAAAACGGATAAAGGTGCTGATCGACCGGCAACCTTTATCCATACTTATTTTTTTGCTAAAAGGCACTTTAAAGCATCCCTTCAATTGATTTTTCTAATTCTCTTGCTGTGGCTAGAAATTCTTCCACATTCATGTCACGGTAGAATATCAATCCATGACTTGATCTCACTTTTGCCCTTTCATGCTGGTAGAAATAATTTTTACCAAGTAAGAGCTGAATATCGTTCAGTTGATTTACCCATATTCTTTTGGCTACAGTACTGAATTTGCCATTATGGGAATAACTTGGGAAAGAGGCATTCACCTGACTTAAATAGCAATTTGCAAAAGAGTCCTCCATTACAGACATGTCTCCCAAAGAAACTGGAACAATAACGTTGGCCTCGTGCGGTTCGAATTTAAACCAAACATTTCTATAGCCAATAATTCTCAACTCACTAATATCTTTTTCTTCTCCCCATTGCCTAACTGCCTCTGCTGTGGCTTGTAATACTTTATAATGAGTATCCGGGCCTGAGCCCTCGGGATCAAGTGTTAAACTAATCTTTGTTGGGTTAACTTTTCTGAACATTTCCACAATCGGCTCCACATCTCTCTTTTTGTCAGGTTGTTCAGTAAAAATATCTCCTGTATAGAAGCCTAAGCGTAAATGGTGTACGTTTTTCACCTGAACTCCAAAATGTGCCCAAACCAACTCCTCTTCAAACTCACGGATCATTCCTTTCAGTTTTTGAATCTTAGATGGGTTCTTCTCTCCATCATAGCTATTTCTCAAAATGCTGATTACTTCATTGATTGTCTCTCTGAGTTGGGTTTTATTTTTTACTCCATAAACAATTACCAATGCTCTGACTACTCGATGGCATAAACCTCTTTGTCTTTCATCCGCTCTTTCTGAAGCTACATTGGTTAAGAAGTGGTATACATCTTTATCTGTTTTAAGGCTATAGCCAATATCAAAAAAGTCAGGGAAATTGACCATTTGAATTCGGTTTTCGTCCAAGAGTTTTTTGGTATACTGCAAGGTGTCAATCACAAAAGTATTTGTCACTGCTGTAAAACCTGAAGTCAAAACTGAGAAATGAGCTTCATTCGAAGGTTCATTTAATTGATTAGTGATATGAGGAAGAATCCCTAATGAAATATCATCATGGTGAGGCCCTGTGTGTAGTAAGACCTGATCAGTTTCTTGCTCTAAACCTTTTGCGAGTTTTGCTTCGGTACTTTTCATTACCTGATTCACAGTGTCTTCTGAAAGGCCTGGAATCAATCTTGTATATTTATCTGCTTTTAGGTCAGATAGTTTAATTCTGTGTCCGAATTTTCCGATTTTCTTGCAAAGGTCAATTACTGATCTTTCTGTTTTTTCCCAAGTCCACTCACCTTTTTCATAATAGGCGTCAACAGAATCTGTTAATTTAACTGCTGCACCTTTGGTCAAATAGAATCTTCCATTTTTAAGTTTTTGCAAGACTGTTCCTGGAAATACATTGTCTAATGGAGTTTCCAGTGAATCTTTTACAATACCGGCTTTTGCTTCCCCAGCTGCTATAATAATAGCGACCGCATTTGGGTTATAAACTATCGTATCAAGTCCAATAGTAATAACAAGTCTATTGGCCGAAACCTCGATACCTCCTAAATCACCAGCTGCGACGGCTTGCGTTTCAAAGTTGGTTTCTGTCAATCTGGTTACAGAAAATATATGCGATCCTCTTGTGTTAAAAGCAATGTGACCATCAGGGCCAATTCCACCTAAGAAGAAACCTATTCCTCCTTTATCTCTGATTTTCTGCTCGTATTCTCCGCACCACTTGTCAATTAGATAAATGGATTCTTGCTGAAGTTTTTCTAGATCATTTTGTGGATCTCTGAATCTTAATGAAAGATCTACTTTTAGATCCGGGAATACCTCTTGATAAGTCAAACCATTTGCCAAAGGAATTTCATCTGAATTAATCAAAATCGCATTTTCCTTGGATAGGCCGAAGCCTTCGATATAGAATTTGTTTACATAATCGAAAAAGCTATTATGCTGCTTTGAAGAAATAGGATAAAACTCATCGATTTGCACAAAGGTCAAATCTTTTAAAACAGGTTTTTTGCAGTTCCCTAAACCATATTTTTCCCTAACATCTTTTCCCTTTTTATTATCCCAGTTGTCTAATAGAAATTGGGTCCATTTGATAAAGAACTCAGGTGATTTACCGGTAGGTAAACTGATGACACCAAGAGGATTTTCAGAAGCCCATTCCAAAAATCGGCATGCCGTGAGCAATCCAAGTTTAGGGAAATTATCGACTGTTAAATAGGGGATTAGTGTGCTGATCTTTTCAACTCCGGATTCCTTAAGAAAACTCTTTTCTACTTCTGAAAGTGGATACTTACTTAGCATGCTGTTAGAACAGGTTAGGGTTTGTTGGGTATGATAATTTTGTCAAAATCTTATTTAGAAGAATATTAAATAAGATATTCAATAAAACAATCATTATTGCCCAATAATATTAGGTTTTGTGGAATATTGTTCGGTAAAGTATTGATTGATTAAATCTATCTTTTACTAAACAAATTTAAAAAAAGTTTTTGAATAAAAAGCACTTTAATAAAAATTTTATAAAAGTATTCAGTTAGACTTACATTGTCCTTGTAAAAGACAGCTTTATTCTGGCTTGGAATTCTTCTATAACTTTAAAAATTTCAAGAAGCGTGACAGATTGAACCTTTGTTATATGTTCTATTTTCAAAAAGTTTTTAGGATTTTCTTTCGTTTCTAAAATTAAATAAGACTGATTTTCAAGTCTCAGCGTCATAAGATAATCGAAAGCATGAATTAATTCTTGTGACTCTTTTTGTGAGAATACGCCTTTTTCTGTGAGTAATTCTATCCTTCGGATCGTGTTAGTTTCAAAAACCCGAAATTTCAACGCATAGACTCTTGCCAAATCCACAATTGGGCGCATGATATGCTTTAGGTTGATTTGTTTCTCCCCGTCAATTTTTTCAGTTTTAATCCTTCTAAAGAATGTTAATGGAGGCTCATATTGAAGTGCATTGTGACCTAAATTGATGTAAAATCTTTCCGGTGCTTTTTCTAATTGCTGATCCATGAATTCTTTTAGGTTTTCCAGTAAAGAACTTTCGCCATATATAGCCCGACAATCAAAAAAAGTCGCATAATTCATCGCGGTTTCCTGAGAAGCATCTTGGATCCAACTTTCGTAATTCCGTTTCCAGTGAGAGAGAGAATGCGTCCATTTAGGGTTCATCGCCATCAAGTCCCCTTCACAAAAAACTATCCCAATTTCATTTAATGCTGTCGAAACCCGAGTAGCGAAATCTAAAAAATAAGCTCTTACTTCCTCTCGGTGTTCATTGGCCTTGTCTTCATAAATTATGGCATTGTCCTGATCAGTTTTTAGTGAAAGTTCCCCTCGACCTTCACTACCCAATACGAAAAAAACAAATTTTGCAGGAGCCGGACCAATTTCTTTAAACACTCGTTCTATCACCCTTTGTGAAATAGTATCCGCTACAGTCGTGATTATTTGATTGACAATACTTGCCTTCATTCCTCTTGACAAAAGCAAATGGATGATCTCCGGCATGCGCAGCCATTTTTCTCTCAACTCAGGAATTTGTCTTGATTCCTTTACTGACTGAATAAACATAAAAGGACCTTGCGACTGCTCCGTTAGGATTTTTGTTCTACTAATCCACCCTACATAATTCCCGTTTTCTTGCACTAATAGATATCTGGATTTGGTTCGGAACATCAACATTAGGGCTTCTACCAAAAATGAATCGGGATGAATACTAATCATATCTTTCTCCATGATTTCTGAAACTGGAATAGAAGGAGATAGTTGTTTTGCTAAAAGGTTGTCCCGAAGAGTGATGTCAGTAATGTAACCTTCAATTTGTTTAGGAGAATCTCCTATAAAAAGGCAACTGACTTTTTCTTTTGCCATTTTGGCTGCACATTCAAATACAGGAGTTTCAGCTCTGGCCATCCTAAGATTTCTAAAATGTAAGTCTCCGACTTTTTTGGAGTAAAAATGATCTGTTATTGCTGGTGTTGAAAAGTCCATATTGGTAAATTTGAATTTACTTAAAATGATAAATAGTATTTAATTTGTGTTATGCTTATCATAGTCACCGGAGTTTCAGGAACAGGCAAAACTACGATTGGTTCAGGCCTTGCCAATCATTTCAAGTTACCATTTTTTGATGCAGATCACTTTCATCCTGAAGAGAATATTGCAAAAATGAGCAAGGGGATTCCTCTGGATGATAAAGACAGAATACCTTGGCTAAAAGCTTTGGCTAATCAGTTGAAAGAATCTGAGAAAACAGGCGGTGCAGTGCTGGCCTGTTCAGCATTAAAGGAATCATATAGAGAAATCCTCAAAGTAAATGATCAGGTTCGGTGGATCCACCTCGAAGGAAATAGAGATTTAATATGGGAGCGAATGCTAGCGCGTAAGAATCATTACATGAAAGCTGGGATGCTTGATTCCCAAATCGCTACTTGGGAGGAACCAGGCTATGGCCTGAAGCTTTCGATTTCAAATTCTCCTGATCAAATGATTGAGGAGGCGCTTAATTACTTGAATAATAAAGGTCATTTGAAATAGTATTGATTTTGAACTTTGAAAAAGCGAACTTGAAAAACAACTTCACTTTTCAGATCATGAAAAAATCGCTCTCTCTTCTCATAATTTTCATTTTACCGTTTTTACCAGCTTTCTCCCAAAGTTATTTAATCTCCAATGTTCACTTGGTTACCATGGAGGATGATCAAGTAAAAAAGAACCAATCGATTCTGGTAGAAGATGGTAAGATCAAACAGGTTCTTTCTGCTTCTCAATCAGTTTCAAATTCTGATATTGAAAAAATCGATGGAAAAGGAGCCTACGTTTATCCGGGATTGGCAGAGTTTCATTCCCATATTCCAGTTGCCCAAAATGGTGATACTCAATTGCAGGAAGAGGCGATGTGGTTGTATTTGGCAAATGGGGTTTTGCGGGTGAGAGGTATGATAGGGCATGCGTCACATTTACCATTGAAAGAAAGAATTGAAGCCGGAAAGATTCCCGGACCAAGACTGTTCCTTTCAGGACCTTCATTTAGCGGAAGCTCTGTTTCTTCTGCACAACAAGCAGCTCAAATGGTTAGTGAAGAAAAAACTGCTGGATATGATCATTTAAAATTGCATCCTGGATTGGAAATGGATGAGTTTCTAGCAATTTCTAAAACCGCAAAAGAGCTTGATATTCCATTTGGAGGACATGTTTCTTTAAATGTGGGACTTGAAGCCAGTTTGAAAGGTGGTTATAAATCCATAGAACATATGGATGGATACATTGAGGCATTGATTCCTGACTATTCCAGAGTTTTAGATTCGAAAATTGCTGGGCCTTTTACCATGTTATTGGTAGGTGAAGCAGATATAAGCAAATTACCTGCTTTGGTTGACATGACTTTGGAAACTGGAGCGTGGATAGCACCAACGCTGACTTTATTTGACAGATATTTTGGATACAAACCTGCTGAGGAATATCGAAATATCCCAGAGATGAAATATATGTCCGAACAGCAGGTACAAAATTGGATCAATGCCAAGACCCCATATGAAGAAGCTGGCGTTTTGACCAAAGAAAATGTACAGCCATATCTGGAGTTTAGAAATATGCTTTTTATGACCCTTCACGAGGCAGGAGTTCCAGTTTTGATGACTTCAGATTCTCCACAGGTCTTTAATGTGCCTGGGTTTTCAATTCATCACGAAATTGAGTTAATGTCGGAGGCAGGAATGTCCAATTATGAAATTTTGAAAACTGGAACCATAAACCCTGCAAGATACTTCGATGAAGAGGGTCAATGGGGAGTCTTAAAGTCCGGAGCTTCTGCAGATTTTGTGTTGGTGAAAAACAATCCTTTGGAAGATTTGGAAACGCTGAAAAACCCAATTGCTGTGATGATGAAAGGGGAATATTATGATCAGTCAAGATTACAAGCAGAGTTGGCCAAAATAGAAGCCAATCACAAAAGATAGAATTAACAAGCCTTTAAGAAAGCACCCAACCCAATATTCCTATGAAACTAATTTTGAAAAGTAAATGGACTCTGGCCGTATTCACTTTATTTTTAGCATGCCAAAATAAACCTACAGAACAACAAGCAATGGAAGAGACCAAACAAATAAATTTTGAATTCAAAGCAGAAAAAGTAGGCAATTGGGAAGGGAAAGATGTTTTTAGGTATAGCCTTGATAATGGTTTTATGCAGGTAGAGATGACAAATTTTGGAGGAATCATTTCTAGAATTATGGTTCCAGACAAAGATGGAAATCTGGAAAATGTGGTTTTGGCGCTGGATAGTATCCCGCAATATTTTACTGGAAATGGACCCTATTTGGGAGCTGCAGTTGGCAGATATGCCAATAGAATTTCGAATGCATCATTTGAGTTGGATGGAGTAAAATATGACATCACCAAAAATATTGGAGAGAACCACTTGCACGGAGGAAAAAAAGGTTTTGGAGTGAAAGTTTGGGATCAGGCAGAGGCTTATGACTCGGATAATGCAATCGGAGTGAAAATGCATTATTTGAGTGTAGACGGGGAAGAAGGTTATCCTGGAAATCTTGATACTTGGTTGTACATGGAATTGACTTCAGACAATGAAATAAAAGTGCGATTTGAATCTACCACGGATAAGAAAACTATTGTCAATTTAACTAATCACAGCTATTTCAATTTAGGAGGGATCAACCGTGATGTGAAAGATCATGAAGTTCAGATTTTTGCAGATGCATATACGGCGATGAATGAGCAGTTGATTACTACTGGCGAGGTCGTAGATGTGGAGGGTACTCCTTTTGATTTTCGTACTCCAAAGATCCTTGGGGAGCAGATGGATGCCATTGGTGGAGGCTTTGACCATAATTTTGTCACCAAAAGAGAAAATACTCCAGATCTGAAAAAAATAGCGAAAGTTAAACATCCAGAATCTGGTAGAGTGATGGAAGTATATAGCACAGCCCCTGGGGTCCAATTTTACAATGCCAATGGAATGCGAGATTTTAAAGGAGCAGATGGAAAAGTTTATCAACCATTCTGGGCATTCTGTTTAGAACCCCAAGCTTGGCCGGATAGTCCAAATAAAGAAAATTTCCCTTCAGCTGCCTTAGCTCCAGATGAGAAATATGTACATGAGATTGTTTTTGAGTTTAGCGTGGAATAATTAATCGTAAAGATTTACACTCATTTTACCGATCGCTTTCCACTCACCCATCAAATGTTTGATTGCCACTCTTTGGGTAGCATCGAAGGATTGGTAGGCAACAACCACACTTTTGAAAAGGGTTATATCTCCTAATAATCTTAAGGCAAGAGGGTTCCCAAAAAGATATAGAATACAGTTTTTAGTATGAGCTAATTCTGCAATTTCTTCCAATACCTCATCACTTAATCCAAACTGATTGATTGGTTTTGCAGAAGGTACAAAAAGGGAAATTATAATAAGATTGGCCTTTTTATCAGATACTTCTGAAAGATTTCTACCAAAAGCTTCTTGAAGAAGGCTGCTGAAAACCGTTTCATCTTTTGAGGGGAAAGATCGATGACCTAAATTCCCAGACTCTCCAAGATCACGTATATTGATAGAGTTTATTTCTCCGTTAAGCTGGCAAAGAAATTCTTTCGATAATTTTTCAAGGAACTTCTCATGATTTTCCCAATTGAATTTTGGAATATCAATATGCCTTCTTTCCAAAACCCCGAGTTTTCTCTTTAATTCCAGTATTTTTTCAAAAACAAGATTAATTTCCTCGTCACTTGCTTTTTCTGAAATCATTTGAATTCCTTCTTTAACATTTTCTGAGAAACATAAAATGTCATTGCCAGCGTGAAATGCTTCCCATTCTAGGTGGCCAGGTGTTGGGAAAAGGTTGGAAACAGCTTTCATATTCAAAGCATCCGAAATGACTATCCCTTTAAATCCCATTTCATTTTTCAATAAATCGGTAATGATTTCCCTGCTGATGCTTGCTGCGATTTCCTTTCCATTACTTAGTGCCGGAACAGCCAAATGACCTACCATGATCATTTCTACGTCATGATCGATTCCATATTGGAAAGGGTATAATTCTTCGGCTACCAATTCCTCTTTTGTTTTATTGACTACGGGGAGGCCTAGATGTGAATCAACATGTGTGTCGCCATGTCCTGGGAAATGTTTGAGACAAGCTCCAATCCCTGCTTTTGTCAAACCCTTATAGGCGGCTAAGGCAAGCCTTGCTACAGTATTTGTATCTGTACCGAAAGATCTATATCCTATAACTGGATTTAACGGGTTGGTATTCACATCTGCACAAGGTGCCAAATTCAAATGAATACCAGCACTTTTCATGTCCAAGCCCATTTTATAACCAACTTCCTCAACTTGTTTTTCACCTTCGAGGCTGATTCCCCCAAGGGATATGGCATATGGATAAGCAGGCGTTTCCTCGATTCTCATGGCTAAACCAAATTCTCCATCAATAGAAATAATCAATGGGATTTTTGATGCTTCCTGATACCTATTGATCAAAAGAATTAATTTTTCAAGCGTGCCCGAAACATCCAATGTTTCTTGTCTTTTTTCAAAATTTGCAGCTGCTGAGATTCTGCTATGAAAAAATGTCAATCCTCCGATTTCTTCACTTTTGATCAAATTTTCCAGTTCTAGGTAATTTTCTTCAGTATCGTGAACAAATGCTGCTGGAAAGAAAAGTTGAGCTACTTTTTGGCTTTTGGTTAAAATAGGTGTCATTGGGTTCTATTGAGGATTCTTTTTCTAATTAGACGATTCGGTCGTCAGTTTTATACGTAGCTAAATGAAGAAAGAATGTTAAATCTTATTCAAAGAAGAATAAAGACAAGGGTAATTTAATCGGTTTTCTTCCCAAACTCCCTCGGGTATTTTACAGATCTTGCCATAATTAATGCTGGAATCATTGCTATCCCAACCCAAATAAAGAATCCTGTGTATCCAAGCCATTCTTGAACAAATCCTGAAAGCATTCCGGGTAGCATCATTCCCATAGCCATAAACCCAGTTGCAATGGCATAATGGGAGGTTTTGAATAATCCTTCTGCAAGGTAAATTAAAAAAACCATGTAAGCTGCAAATCCAAAACCATAACCAAACTGTTCTATCACTACAACTGCCCCTGGAAAGAGGATGCTTTCAGGTTGAAAGTATGCCAATAAAATATACAGAAGATTGGGTAGATTTAAAGAAAGTGCCATGGGGATCATCCATCTACCAAGTCCATCTCTGGAAATAGCAATTCCTCCTAATATTCCTCCAAGTAGCAAGGCCACTACCCCAATTGTCCCATACAGGAAACCTACTTCTGAAGTACTTAATTCTAGACCACCTGTTAGTCTTTCCTCCAATAAAAAAGGGGAGGCCATTTTCACCAACTGAGATTCTCCCAGTCTATACAGCAGAACAAATGCAAGCGAAAGTGCGATGTTTTTCTTCGTGAAAAAAGTGCTGAAAACTTTCCCGAAACTAGCTTCTCTTTTTGGGACATCTTTAGATTCTTCCTCTACTTTCGGAGTTGATAAGTAATTAATGAGAGTCAACAGTAACATTAAAGCACCCACTAAAATCATGGTGTAGGACCAAGCTTTGCTATCGTCTCCTAAGCTTGTCTCTAAGTAACCTGCAATAATTACAATAAGTCCTTGTCCCGTGATCATACCGATCCTATAGAATGTTCCCCTCAGTCCTACGAAAAAAGATTGTTGAGCGGGTTTTAATGCAATCAGATACATCCCGTCAGATGCAATATCATTTGTGGCAGAGGCAAAAGCTCCCATCCAGAAAAAAGCAAGTGTTAAAAAGAAAAAGTTATTTCCTGATGTACTTAATCCGACTCCCAAAAAAACCAAAGAAAGGATGAATTGCATGCTAAGAAACCATTTTCTTTTGGTTCCAATCAAATCAATGATAGGGCTCCAAATGGGTTTTATTACCCATGGCAAATACAATAAACTGGTATAAAGTCCTATATCGCTATTAGAAACTCCTAGTTTTTTATACATGATCACCGAAACCACAATAATGATGATATAGGGAATTCCCTCTGTCATATAAAGGGAAGGAATCCATAACCAGGGGTTCTTTTGGGTTTTTTTGGTCATTTTTTGCGAATCAAATGTTCATAAATACTGGTTTCAGACCCATCAATTAGTTTTGCTTCAACGGCTTTTTGATAAAACTCAGCTGGGCCAACTCCACCAATGATTGCATAAGCATACCCCATTTCTTTCATGGATTGAAGACTCTTAATAAGTAAAACTTTACCAATGCCTTTTCCTCTTTCGGATTCTAAGGTACCCGTTGGACCAAAAAAGTTTTTAGCAGTGGATTCATAGCATGCGAATCCCAAAATCTCATTTCCTCGATGTGCTATTAAACAGGAAACAGGTTGTCTTGAAAAAGCAATTTCCACTTCAGATTGCCAATAATCACCAAAATGCTCCTTGACCCATGAACTCACCAAGTGCTTTTCTGGGGCAATGGCCCTTCGAAAGACGATGCTTTCTTTCTTGCCTAACTGATTTTCTAATTCTGAACAATCAGGTAATCCAATCAATCTAACGAGCATGTCTTTCATAGTGAATTCATTTAAGGAACTTGATAAACCTGAGTTTGTACAATTCTTCCATAATGGTCAATCCATCGGATAGCAAGAAATTTAGTGTTTAAACTTTTAACTTCTAATGATCTTGCCCTGACCCCACCTACCCAAACTGGATGAATTTCCGAATCTGCAAGTAGATTTAGTTCATTTGCCCCATGAACTAGGGCGTATCTGATGGCCGGATCTAAAGGTTTTTCTAGTGAAATCTTGGTTAAAGATTGATCTGAAGTAATATCTAACACAACAGGAGCATCTATTATTGCTTCCGTTTTAGGTTCAAAAGATGGAGGAAGCGTTGGCTCTTGGTATAATTCCTGCCTTAAGTTTTTAGCAACATCCTGATTTTTGGAAAAAAATGACTTTGCGGAAAAAAAGGCATTTCCTTGAATGTTGGGGGCAGTTCTGGTGTAAGAAATCTGATTTAAAATTTCTGAGGGATTATCCCAGGCTTTATCTGCATTATCACGGATTTTATAGGGTCCATTGCCGATATAGATATTCGTATTGAAACTATTATTAGACCACCAATCATTCAGTTTGCGATAGCTTGCAAGCTCATAATCCATACTCCAATAAATCTGAGGAATTAGATAATCAATCCATCCATTTTTCATCCAAGTAATGGGATCTGCATAAAGGTCATCATAATTTGTTTGGCCTGCTCGAGTTGGAGAGCCTTTTGGGTCTTTGTCCTGATTTCTCCAAACTCCGAAAGGAGAGATCCCAAACTGAACCCATGGCTTACTCGATTTAATTTGTTGATGCACGGATAAGATCAAATCATTGACATTCTGCCTCCTCCAATCATCAATTGATTGTCCTTGTTTTTTATAAGTGTCGTATGACTTTTTATCAGGGAAAATTTCATTTCCTATTTTATAAGGATAGAAATAATCATCAAAGTGGATGGCATCAAGATCATAGTTATCAACCAGTTCCTTTATTACTGAAGTTAAATGAGATTTAACCTCAGGTAATCCCGGATTATAGTAGTATTTGGTACCATATTTCAGCATCCAATCCCGATGTTTATTGTAATCATGCTCAGGACTCAGAAGATCAGTTTTTAAATCAAAAGTAGCCCTGTATGGATTTAGCCAAGCATGAAATTCCAAACCTCTGTTGTGAGCTTCTTTGATCATCCATGTCAAAGGATTTTCTGAAGTTGCTGGGGCTTTACCTTCTTTCCCAGTCAAATATTTTGACCAGGGAGCTAAGTTACTGGGATAAAAAGCATCTCCCGCTGTTCTCACTTGAACAATAACTGTATTAAAATTTAAGGATTTATAGTAGTCCAGCAAGCTTAAAAAGTCTTGTTTTTGTTTTTGAAAGGAGTCTGTTGCTTGTGTTGGCCAATCGATATTAACTACTGTCGCGATCCATACTCCACGGAATTCCCTAGGAATTTCTGGTAAATTAAAGCTTAAAGGCTGAAGATGTATGGTGGCTTTAGGAATATCTTTAATCGGTAAATCCCCATTTGGATTTGGTGGATTTTGTGTTTTTGGGAGTTCTGTTTGCTTTGATGAGGTTTGATTTTTCTGTGACTTACAGCCAAAAAACGCAATACTGATAAGCAAAGACAGGAGGAGGTACTTTGAAGAAAAACGCATAATAGTCCGCTGGAAAATCAAAACGAAGGTACTGGTTTCAAATTCAGGTCAGCAAGATTTTTTCTGAGGTTTTCCATGAATTGCTTTCCGGGATCAGTTTTAACAGTTCTATAATCTGGATCTAACTCTTTCCAGAGATCTGTATTCTGGAAATTCTGATATTCATAGTGACCTATCACATAATCTATCGCATACTTTTTCTTTAGATGTCGGATCAACATCTCATTTGCTTTAAGCTGTTCTTTCGTAAGTGGATCATTTGTACCACCTATATTTTCGATTCCTATCGCTGCGTAGTTTAACCCGATGGTATGTCTGGCAAAAGTGGTTTCTGGTAAAAGTCTAAATATCGTCCCATCTCGGTCAATCAAAAATTGACTTGAAACATTTAGATTACTGGCATCTGATAAATCTTCTCGACCTCCCAAAGTAGGCGAGTCAAATATATCAAAAGTTGATTCTATAGAATTAACTGCTGTCCAATGAACTACCACTATTTTGGGATCAATAACTGCTTTTTCTTGATCTAGCCCATGCCTCACCTTCATGTATTGCAGAGAAAGATTTTCTCTTTCCTCATTCCATGTGATAGGTTTCTCAAAAATTCTAAAAGTAGATTTGGAGCTACAGGAAAATGAAAAAGATGCAATGGTAAGTATCCAAAATATTGATTGCTTTTTGAGTCTCATCGTAGTCAAACTTTGAATTAGAATTAATTATTGTTCCGTGATAAATCTATCAATTTGATTTTAGCTCACATTTTGTAGAGCTAAACTAGTAGGAAATTGGAAGTAAATGGAGTAAAAGGAAGCTATTTTTTGCAGTGTTGATCCAATTCTCTATAATTTTTGCATGATTTTGCGGCTTTTACTAGTTTAACCTTTCAAACAGTAAAATTATGCTAAAAGAAGAGAGGCAGAAATTCATCCTTGACCAAGTCCATTTGCATCATAGGGTCTTATTAAATGATTTGTCAGATAGCCTAAATGTATCAATTGATACGGTTAGAAGGGATGTTAAAGAACTTGCTAAGGATCGAAAACTTAAGAAGGTCCATGGAGGTGCTACTTCTTTTGGCTTCATGAATTTCAGAAAAGATGAGGGGAATGTTTATCTCCAATCTAAAAAAATAGCAATCGCCGAAAAAACTGTGTCTTTGCTATCTGAGGGACAGGTGATCTTAATGAGCGGTGGTACCACCAATATGGAAGTGGCTAAGATGATTCCTAAAAAATTGGCTTTGACCGTTTTCACTCCAAGTTTACATGTAGCCATGGAGTTGTTGGAATTGCCGGAAGTGGAGGTAATTTTCTTAGGAGGTAAGTTGCTTCATGATGCCAAATTCGCTGTGGGTGGGACTGTGGTCAACTCGCTTTCTCAATTGCGGGTAGATATGTGTATCCTGGGAACAGGTTACTTAGATGCGGTTCATGGACTGACTGAGTTTGACTGGGAAGTGATTCAAGTAAAACAAGCGATGATCCGAGCAGCGAAAAAAACTGTTATTTTATCGGTTTCAGACAAGCTTCATTCTGTACAGAAATATAAAACTTGTGATATGACTGCAGTGAATACTTTGGTGACAGAATTGGATCCCAATGATGAATTGTTGGATGCTTTCAGACCTTATGATTTAACTCTGATTTAGAGAATAAAATCTTTACATTATTTTCCAGGATGGTAGACTCTTTTAGCGTTCTTCATCACCTCTTCTTTGTCCAAACTCATTGGTTTTAGTTTTTGATCCAAGAATAGCTGCATCTGATCATCGTAATGCGGACTGTCCGGGCGATTGCTGGCTCCATAAACATTGACTGTTTCTATTTTTGGCAAACCTTCACCAAACCTTACCATTATGATGTACGATTCTCCCTGTACTCCTTTTCGGGTTCCATTTTCTAAGGGCGAGGATCGCATGGCAGTAATTACATCGTCAATTCCCCAAAGAGGTAAAGTTTTTTCTCCTCTCACTAACTTCTGATATTCTCCAAGGGTCACGATTTCTTTTCCAAAGAAGTTCTGGAAATGCGCTTTCGCTTTCCGAAAACCTTCCACAGCTTCCTCTTCCGTCAATCTAGTATCAAATGCTCTTCCATTTGCTATGAATTCATTTTGCCAGTAATAATATTGGAAAGCAAAAA
>NZ_JAHEBC010000296.1 GCF_024642405.1 Algoriphagus sp.
AATGTGGAGCATATCAAAGATTACCCAACTACTAACCTGCTTCCTTACGAATTTCCCCATCGGGGTCAAATGCCTCAGGAAGTAAAAGATGCCAATCCCGTCGTAAGTAAATGCTATGCCTTCAATGAAGATGCAGCGCACTTTTTTGTAAAAGATGCCGAGCACCCCTACGTTCAGGAGAAGCCGTTTGATTGGATTCGAGGCTATCAAGTGGGAGGCAAATCTTTGCTTTGGGCCAGGCAAGTTCAGCGATGGTCTCAATTTGATTTTGATGGACCAGCACGTGATGGATTTGCTGTGGAATGGCCTATTTCCTATAATGAACTTGCACCTTGGTACAGCCATGTGGAAAAATTTGCTGGAGTATCTGGAAATAAAGATGGTTTACCGAATTTGCCTGATGGCGAATTTCTACCTGGTTATGAGCTGAATGTGGTAGAGAAATATTTTCAGGGAAAGCTGAAAGAGCATTATGGAAATGACCGGCATATGATATCCTCTCGTTGTGCACACATTCATGGCAATGCGGAGTTTTATAGCCAACAAGGTCGTACGCTATGTCAAAACAGAAATTTATGTCAGCGGGGTTGCCCATTCGGGGGTTACTTTTCTGCGAATTCTTCTACCATTCCTTGGGCATTGAAGACGGGGAATTTGACCTTACGCCCTGATGCAATCGTCCATTCAGTCATCTATGATGAAGAGCTTGGTAAAGCGACCGGCGTCCGAATCATCGATGCACATACCAAAGAAATGGAGGAGTTTTATGCACCGGTTTTATTTATCAATGCAGCTGCCCTGAATACCAATTTGATTTTGTTAAACTCCACTTCCAATCGTTTCCCGAATGGTCTAGGCAATGACAATGGACTGATGGGGAAATACGTGGCTTTCCATAATTACCGTGCTCGTGTTTCGGGCGAATACGAAGGCTTGTCAGAGTATGCGACAAGTGGTGGAAGACCAACCAGTGGTTATTTCCCTAGGTTTAGAAATGTCTATAAGCAAGAGACTGATTTCCTTCGTGGATATGCAGCTGGCTTCTCTGGAGGTAGAGGTGTAAGAGCCGATAATAGCGGAATAGGTATGGAGTTGAAAGAAAGCTTGCTCAATCCAGACCAATATGGTCCTTGGAGAGTAGGTTCACATATGATGGGCGAGACCTTACCAAAAGAAAGCAACTATGTGGCTTTAGACGAAAATCTAAAAGATCCATACGGAATGCCTCAGTTGAAGATCAACATTGACTATGATGACAATGATGAGAAGATGACGAAGGATTACATCGAGCAGATGACCGAGATGTTTGAAAAGGCTGGATTTACCAATATTCAATCCAGTGACAGCAAGCAAGCACCGGGATTAGATATCCATGAGATGGGTGGCATCCGAATGGGCAAAGATCCAAAGACTTCATTGCTCAATGCGAATCATCAACTGCATGCAGTACCGAATGTCTATGTGACGGATGGGGCAAGTATGACCTCGACTTCTACTCAGAATCCATCTTTAACTTATATGGCTTTTGCGGCGCGAGCGGCGCATCATGCGGTGGCAGAAAGCAAGAAATAAAGTCAGAAGGCTAAAGTTAGAAATCTGAAAAATACAGCCCAAATCGAGAGATTTGGGCTGTTTCATTTTTAAGCAAAAAATAACCAACCTCCCCAAATCTATATTTCCACTTGAACGAATAATCCTATCATTTTTTAGTAGTCGGTTTATCCTTAAGTCTCCAAAAAACATCGCATATCAAGGTCTAAGAATATGATATAAGTCATTAATCATTAAATGATTGGGCTCAAATTGGATTTCATTTTTCTTAAAATGGTAAATTAAGAAAAGATCAATTCCTCACTTGATTTTTGAGGATTGAAAGATTGAAAAACTGGCTAAAACCGGACTTTCTAAAATTTCTAAATTTTAAGATCTGTTTATGAAAGAGCCCAATTTAAAAGATTACACCAAACTGTATGAGCATTTCGACTGGCAAAATGAACGAAATCAATTAGCAGGATTGGCCAACGGAAAAGGACTGAATATCGCACATGAAGCGGTCGATCGGCATGCTTCTGGTAATTTGAAAAATACGGTCGCCCTTCGCTTTATCGGAAAGGAGGAAAGGACTGACGATTACTCCTATGGAGATTTAAAAATCCACACTTCCAAGTTTGCCAATCTTTTGGCTGGTTTGAAATTGAAAGAAGGAGATCGGGTATTTTCTTTATTGGGCCGTGTACCAGACCTATATATCGCGGCTTTAGGGACGCTGAAATTCAAAGCTGTTTTTTGTCCTTTGTTCTCGGTTTTTGGACCAGAACCTATTTTTCAACGATTGAGTAAGGGTGATGTAAAGGTGTTGGTCACCAACACTAGCTTTTATGAGAAAAAGATAAAGGGACTCCTCGATCGGCTTCCTTCCTTAGAATTCATCTTACTGACGGACTCTGCTGATCATTTGGATAAGAAAGCTCTTTCAATGACCAAACTTATGGGGGAGGCTTCCGACGAATTTGTCATTCCTCCAACAGATCCTGAGGATCCTGCTTTGTTGCATTTTACGAGCGGAACCACAGGGATGCCAAAAGGTGCTTTGCACGTTCACCAGGCTGTACTTACCCACTATACTACTGGAAAATATGTGCTGGATTTTCATGAGGGGGATATTTTTTGGTGTACTGCAGATCCGGGATGGGTGACAGGAACCTCCTATGGGATAATCGCTCCTTTGGTCAACGGCGTAACCAGTATCATAGATGAAGCCGAATTTGACGCGTTGCGCTGGTATTCTATTTTGGAAAAGCAGAAAGTCAATGTGTGGTATACTGCGCCAACTGCCATCCGAAGATTGATGCGGATGGAGCTCGTTCCCAAAGAAAAATATGACCTTTCTAATTTGAGATTGGTGCTGAGTGTAGGCGAGCCACTAAATCCCGGAGCTGTGACCTGGGGACAAAAGGCTTTTGGAGTTCCTGTCCTGGATAATTGGTGGCAAACTGAGACTGGCGGGATCATGATTGCCAATTACCGTTCCGTGGAGGTAAAACCAGGTTCCATGGGAAAACCACTTCCTGGAATCATCGCAGCGATTGCAGATGTAGATGGTTCCGAAATTAAGATCTACGACCAGCCAGATAAACAGGGTCATTTGGTTTTGAAAAAAGGATTCCCATCTCTTTTCAGGGGCTATCTCCATGAGGAAGAACGCTATCAAAAATGCTTCATGGGAGATTGGTATATCTCCGGAGATCTGGCGAAAATTGATCAAGATGGTTACTTCTGGTTTATTGGAAGGGCGGATGACATCATCAAAACCTCTGGACATATGGTCGGGCCATTCGAAGTGGAAAGTACTCTGATGAAGCACCCTGCAGTGGTGGAAGCTGCGGTAATCGGAAAGCCTGAACCATCCATCGGAGAATTGGTCAAGGCATTTGTTGTCCTGAAAGAAGGTTTCGAGCCTACTGATGAGATGCAGCAGGAATTGATTGGTTTCGCAAGAAAAACTATGGGACCGGCGGTAGCACCCAAAGAAATCTCCTTTATAGAAAGCCTTCCTAAAACTAAAAGCGGCAAAATCTTGAGAAGGCTTCTAAAAGCCCGCGAATTGGGATTACCGGAAGGAGATTTATCTACACTTGAAAAAGGCTAAAGATTATGGAAAGGAAGAAAAAGTTAGATTCAAAAGAAGGACAGCGGCTGTTGCAGCAAATGATACTCATACGAAAGTTTGAAGAGAAATCTGCGGAGGAATACACCAAGTCCAAAATCCGGGGATTCTTGCATCTCTATTCGGGGGAAGAGGCGGTAGCAGTTGGGGTTATTCAAGCTTTGACCGAGGAGGATAATATTCTATGTACTTATCGAGAACATGGTCATGCGCTCGCAAGAGGCGTGGATCCAAACTCAATCATGGCAGAGATGTATGGAAAGCAGGAAGGTTGCAGCAAAGGGCGCGGAGGTTCTATGCACCTATTTGATGCATCAAAGAATTTTTTCGGAGGAAATGCTATCGTCTGCGGGCATTTGCCTTTGGCTGTAGGAATGGCCTTGGCAGCCAAAAAGCAAAAGAAAAATAATGTGACATGTTGCTTTTTTGGAGAAGGAGCAGCTGCAGAAGGTGAGTTTCATGAGTCGATGAATCTTGCTTCTTTGTTGCAAGTTCCAGCACTTTTTGTTTGCGAAAACAACCTTTATGCGATGGGTACTGCTATCAAATTAACCCATTCCATGCAGCAATTAGAGAAGAAAGGAGCTGCATATGGAATTGAATCTGCGGCAGTAGATGGGATGGATCTTTTGGCAGTGATGGAAGCCGCCCAAAAAGCAGTGAATACTATCAAGGAAAAAGGGAAGCCTTATTTTCTGGTTTGTAACACGTATCGATTTCGAGCGCATTCGATGTTTGATGCCGAATTATATAGAGAAAAATCTGAAGTGGAGGAATGGAAAAAGAAAGATCCAATTCCAAAGTTTCAGGAATTTTTACTCAAAGGGAAGCTTATTACAGCTAAGAAAATTACGGAAATTGAAAAAGCAGTTGAAGCACAGATCCAAGAGGCGATCACATTTGCAGAAGAAGGAACTTGGGAAGATACTGGAAACCTGACACGATTTGTTTACTCTGAAACGGAATCGATATGAGCGAAATGGTCAAAATAACTTACCGAGAAGCTATCAAACAAGCCATTCGGGACGTCATGCAAAAAGATGAGCGGGTTTTCCTGATGGGCGAAGATGTTGGAAATTATGGAGGAGCATTCGCAGTAAGTAAAGGTTTGTTGAAAGAATTTGGAGCAGATCGAATTATGGATGTCCCGCTCTCAG
>NZ_JAHEBC010000297.1 GCF_024642405.1 Algoriphagus sp.
TGCAGCTTTTCAATATTCACCAAAGCACTGGAAACTTCCATCACAGCAGTGTTTATTTTATCTCTAAAATCCAGTTCCGCAATCTCTCGTTCTTTGATCGCAATTCGATGGTTGGTTTTTAGCTTCCTGTTTTGAAAAATGGGCTGGAATAAAGCCCCATTAATCAATGCAAAGCCAGATCCGATTGGATCCAACACGGTTCCAAATGCCATAGAATTAAGTCCGGCACCGGCATTGATGGTTAAGGATGGGTATTTCATTGCTTGAGCGATTCCCACTTTGGCATTGCTAGCTACCAACTGATATTCGGTGGCTGCCACATCGGGTCTGTTTTGGATGAGTTCTATGGGTACACCAGTGGTATAGGTATGATCAAGTGCCAGTTGGTCCAAAATCCCTGTGATTTCCAATGCTCCAGGAGTTTTGCCCAGGAGATTGTTCAATCTGTTTTCCTGAATAGTATATTCTTTTTCCAATTGGGGAATCAAAGCTTTTGCTCTCAGCATCTGAGATTTTGTCTGTTGAATCGCCAATGAAGTATTTTCTCCAGCATCGTATTGCAGCTCCACAATTTTCAAGGTGTTTTGACTCAAATCATAGTTTCTCTGAGCTACAGTTAGCTGAGATTTTAGCATCAAAATATTGAAATAAGTAGAAGCGATTTCGGAAACTAAGGCAGTTTGAACGGCTTTTCGAAATTCTTGTGTCTGCATATACTTTGCCTGTGCAGCTTCTTTTTGCCAACGAAGTTTTCCCCAAATATCCACTTCCCAACTTGCCTGCAAAGTGACTGCGTAGGCTAGGTTTTCAGTATATAAGGTCGTAGGGACACCGTCTGGGTGGTTTCTTCTTGATCGATTCGAACCGTAATTATTATAATTTTCTGAATAATATTCGCGGGTGAATTTGCCGGGATTGGAATTCAGACTAGGAAGAAAATTGGCTTTGGATTGCAGAAAACTTTCGTTTGCAATTTCTATTTGCTTTGCAGTTTTCTGCATGTCGAAGTTACCAACCAATGCGGAGTCGATCAAAGTATTTAGCGTTGAATCCTGAAAGAATTCTCCCCAATTGATAGATGCGATATGCTTATCTCCGACAAAAACACTGTCTTGAAGTTTGTCACTACCATAGAATTCTTCTGGTAGATTCGTCTCCGGACGGGTATAGTTTTCGCCTACTTTGCACCCAGTTACTGCCAAAAGCACAAAGAAAATTTGAATTAATTTTTTGCTATTACTCATGATTCTGCAGTTTCAGGTCTTATTTTCAAAGTATATCTGTCTTGTAGCTGTTGGAAAAGAAATGCCAATACTGGGATGAAAATCAGTCCTAGGGAAATCCCGAAGATCATTCCCCCCGCAGTACCAATACTGACTGATTTGGTGCCTTCTGCCGAAGAGCCTACAGAAAACATCAAGGGAACTAAGCCCGCTGTGAATGCGAAGGAAGTCATCATAATTGGGCGAAGTCTTTGTTCGCAGGCCTGAAGTACGGCATCCAAAGTAGGTAGGCCTGCTCTTCTTTTTTGTGCCACGAATTCGACAATCAAAATGGCGTTTTTTGCCAATAGCCCGATCAACATAATCAGTCCAACTTGTACATAAATATTATTGTCGATGCCTACCAAGTTGATCGAAGCGAAAATCCCTAAAATCCCTGCTGGCAAGGAAAGAATAACAGCCATGGGAAGCCAGAAACTTTCGTACTGCGCCGCCAAAATGAAATAGGTCAAGATGATACTGATGATAAAGATTACTGTGGTGGAGGAGCCGGATTTCTTTTCCTCTAAGCTCATCCCGGTCCATTCAAAACCTAGATTGGCAGGAAGTTTTTCCTCGGTAAGTTTATCGATTCTGTCCATTACATCGCCTGTGCTATATCCTTTGGCTGGGGTGATATTAATTCTCGCAGCATTGTATAGGTTGTATCGGAAAACAGTTTCTGGTCCGTAAGTTTGTTCCAATCTTACAAATGAGGTCAAAGGGACCATTTCACCTTTTTTGTTTTTTACCATGATGGAATTGATGGCTTCAGGCGACTCGCGAAATTCAATATCAGACTGCATGTAAACCATGTATTGCCTTGTGAATCGGTTGAAATCGCCCACTCTGGTTCGACCAAAATTCGATTGAATCGTGAACATCATGTCTTTGACACTGACACCTAGCGCTTTTGCCTTTTCATAGTCGATGTCGAGCTTAAATTGAGGGAAATTGGTATTGTAGGAAGTGAAGGCTTTTTCAATTTCTTTTTGCTTGGAAAGCTCTGCAATAAATTCATTGATTAGTACTCCAAATTCCGCCAAATCCCCATCTGAGTAATCCTGAAGCACTATTTGAACGCCATCAAAGTTTCCAAAACCTTGTACTGTCGGCCTTGGGTACATATTGATTTTTGCCTCATTTAGCACGTTGAGTTGGCTGGTAAGATGCTTCACCACATCCTCAATATTGGAAATATCTCCCCGCTCAGAAGCTTCTTTCAGTTTTACATAACCAAGCCCAGTGGAAGCACTTTCGGAGTCATCGACAATATTATAACCGGAAACCGTGTTCACACTTGCAACAGCTGGCTCTTTGTGAAGTATTGAATCTGCCTGACGAAGTAATTGGTTAGTTCGATGCAAAGAAGAACCTTCCGGCATGGTCAGTGAGAAAATCAGGAAGTTGTCATCTTCCGTTGGGATAAATCCTTTTGGAGTGGAAGAAGCCAAAAAGAAAGTCAAACCAGTGACCAAAACCAATCCGGCCATGGTCCACCATTTTTGCTTGATTGACCATTTTACGGCTTTCAAATATTGAGCTGTGAATTTGTCAAAGACCGTGTCGAATTTCTTTAATCCTTTTGTCTTCAAATTTTTGATTTTATCCACTTGCTCTGACTCTTTGATTTTCCCGATCAAATTGTCTTTTTGAGCTTTTTTTTCTTTCTTCTTTCCCAAAATCAAAGCACTCAATACTGGAACCAGCGTCAATGCATTAATTGCAGAGATCAGTACAGCAAAGATGATGGTGAATGCAAATTCTTTATAGAAAACACCGACAGGTCCATCAAGAAAACCAGCAGGTAAAAACACAGCAGCAATTACAATGGTAATTGAAATAATTGCCCCGGTGATTTCAGACATGGCTGAATTTACCGCAGCAACTACCTGCATGCCATGATCATGGATTTTCTCATAAATCGCCTCGATTACCACAATAGCATCATCGACCACAATCCCGATTGCCAGAACGATGGAAAACATGCTCAAAACATTCATGGTAGCACCGATGAGTTGTAAGAAAAAGAAGGTTCCGATCAAAGAAACAGGAATCGAAATGGCGGTAATCAATGTTGCTCTAAAATCCTGCAAAAAGATGAATACCACTAAAAACACCAAGACAAATGCCTCAATCAAGGTTTGTTTCACATGATGCATCGACTCATCGATCTGATCTCGAACGCTGTATGTGATTTTGTAATGGATTCCATCAGGAAAGGCTTTTGCTTGTTCCTCCATGATCTCCCGCACTTCTTTGTCAATCTCAACCGCATTTGCACCTTGTTGCTGCACAATGTCAATTGTTACAGCAGATTGGCCGTCCAGTTTGTTTTCACTGGCATAGTTGGATGCACCAAATTCAAGTCTGGCAACATCCTTCAAGCGAAGTTGGGAACCGTCTTCTTCTGATTTGATGACGATATTTTCATATTCTTCAGGCTCGCTGAATCGTCCACTGTGTTTCAAAACAATCTCAAAAACCTCCGTTGAATTTTCTCCAAACCTACCCGGCGCAGCTTCGAAACTTTGATCGCGAACTTCATTCAGCACTTCTCTTGGTGTCAAACCATACAAAGCCAGTTTTTCTGGATTCAACCAGATTCTCATGGCATAATCCCGCGAACGCAAAATGGAAGCTTCTGCAATTCCGCCTACTCTTTTAAGCTCTCTTCTGATTTTCATCCTCGTATAGGCATTCAGAAAAGTCTCATCATAGATTTCATTATCAGAATAGATGTTGATCGTCATCAAAGAACCTTTCAGTCGCTTCAAAACCACGATTCCGGCTTCTCTAACTTCGGCTGGGATTTGTTCCATAACTTTGGAAATCCTGTTCTGAATCTCAACTGCCGCCACATTAGGATCAGTGCCCGGTTCAAAATAAACTGTGGATCTACCACGTCCTGAGTTGGTGGCAGTGGAGTTGACATAACTCATATTTTCAGCACCATTTATTGCTTCCTCAAGTGGTAGGAGAACCGAATTGGCGACGGTTTCAGCATTTGCTCCAGGATAATAAACCTGTACACTGACACTGGGAGGAGCTATTTCCGGAAACCTCTCTACAGGAAGGCTGGTCATAGCTGCTGCACCGGCTAATATCAAAAGAATAGATATGACCAATGCCAGAACAGGTCTTTGTATAATATTTTTAATCATGAGTTTATCAGGATTTACCTCGATAGAATTGACTCTTTACCCAATAGGGGAGTCACTTCTCTTATTCAGAGGAGAATTAATTTTGAGAAGTGGTTAGACTTCTGTCTTCCAAAACCAGAAGTGGCTTTAGACGGAATTAGAAAATATTTTGGGTTTATTTGGTAGAAAGTAGTTGACCCTGAGCAAGCGGCTTCACTAAAGTGCCATCACTTAGTTTATCAAATCCTGCAGTAACGATTCTGTCATTGGCTTTCAAAGATTCCCCACTGACGATAAAGTCGTTTCCGGATCTTCCCTCAATCTTGATTTCTTTTCGGGAAACTGTATTGTCTTCATTTAGAAGAAATATAAATCGCTTATCCTGAATGGATGTGGTAGCCGATTGAGGGA
>NZ_JAHEBC010000298.1 GCF_024642405.1 Algoriphagus sp.
TTCTCACCAGCACAAAGCATTTTTGCTTTTTCAATTTTACCACTTTGAACCAAAACTCGAATCTGATCCATTAATGAGGATGAAGTTTTTGATGCCTTTTTCAGCGTAATTAATCTTTCGAAGAATATAAAAATTGCTAAAATGAAAAGCAGATATAAGGGGACCATCATGTATCCACCTTTGATCAAAAGATCTAATAAACCGATGTTTTCTTTTGTGGCGCCTTCAGCAAGGCTATTTGCAGCTGCCAAGGAATCGGCAACAGAAAGGGTTTGAAGAAGAATCATATTAATATTTCAAAATCCATAAAGCTTCTGTGTATTGATCTTTGATCGCTTCAAGTTCTTCACTGGCTTTTCTAAAACTTGTGAATGATCCTATAGCCAAACGATAATTTCTAACGTCTTCGTATGGTAAGATCATATAAATTGAACTGACGCGATCCAAGTATTGCTCAGATTCAGAAATTGCCATTCTTTCATTTGGCAAACTTCCCACAACGATAAAATATTGTGGACGTTCTGATCTACCTTCTACACGGATCAATGTCTCAGCACCAGTACGATCAATAGTTGTACCAGTTTGAGGCGTTTCTACAGGTTCTTCTAAAGAAGAATTTGAATTTGAAATAGAGTCTTGATTTTCAGTCGATTGTGTTTCTTCAGATTGGGTATTTTCTACGATCGGTTGAACCGAAGTATTTTCAACAGCTTGTATTTCTTGCTGTGTTAGTTGATTTTCTAAAGTTTGAGTATCATTTTCTTGTCCCAACAGTTGCCAAACGATTACGGAAATGACAACAACTGCTAAAATCAAAACAATAGGAACCCAGGAGTTATTCTTCTTTTTTTCCGACGCATTAATTGAACTAATAGCTTTAGAATTTGAGGATGAAGTTTGAGTCTCAACCTTTTCTAGAGCTTTTGCTGGTACAATTTTATTTTCCTGATGAGGTGAATTATCATTTTTAGCCTCTAAAATTGACTCAACTTCTTTCTCATTTTCAACTTGCTTACCTACTTCTTTTTCCTTCAATTCGATAGGTTCTTCGCTTTGCTGTATCTTTTCAGAAACAGATTCTTTGGAATCCCCAGAATCTAACGGGGCTATTTCCACATATGGAAGTCCATAATCTTTTGGGTCAAGCCATTGCTTATTTTCAGAAGTGTTTTCAGGCATAGTAAAATAGAGAGCTACGAAACTAACGGAAATGAGGCTAAACCCCAACCCTGAATTAAAACATTCTTAAAATTTCATAGAAACTCCACCGATAAGTTGAATTCCTCTCACAGGATAATTTAACCAGCGCATGTTTTTACCGTTTAGAATATTGTTTCCTTCGGCAA
Source organism: Algoriphagus sp. (assembly GCF_024642405.1). Taxonomy (GTDB): domain Bacteria; phylum Bacteroidota; class Bacteroidia; order Cytophagales; family Cyclobacteriaceae; genus Algoriphagus. The sequence continues at coordinate 1,347 of NZ_JAHEBC010000298.1, forward strand.
ATATTGCAAATCTATTAGTGATCTGATAATCTGCTTTTAGCTGCAAATCTGCAATGGTTTTAAGTTTTTCGACTTGGTAGTTTTCGAAAGTTCCTCCCATATTTAGATTTGCGCTACGGGCTTTCAATCCACCCATAAAATTCAAATTCGCCTGTACCAATAAACCATCAATTGGAGTCACTTGATTATTCACTCTGAACTCCCAAGTTGGCTTATGCCAAGCTTCACCTTGGGTACTTAAATCATATTGATATAAATCCAGTCTAGTCCCTAAAGTGTAAACGTCAGAGAATTTAAAACCTAATTCTCCATTGATATTAAAGACTGTACTTTTATCATCATAAACTAAAGTAAACCTAGAAGAGTCTGAGGCATTTGGATAAACGAAATAATTATTTACAAAAAAGCTAAGATTATTATATCGGCTTACATTGACCGCAGCTCTATAATGAAATGCCTCTTGAAACTGGCCTTCAATTCCACCTTCGATTTTATAGTTTTGTATCGTATTGAGCAATTGCTCGCTTGGACCTAGATATGGGTTTTCGCTCACAAAACCGAAATAGGTATTTCTTTTCACATCACCTGAAAACTCCCCAAAGAAACCAAACTCCTCAGCGAATTGATAAGACGCTTTTAGGTTTGGGAAAATTCTGAAATCACTGGATTTACCTTCAATTGAATCATTTTCAGAAACCAAGTTTAAACCTGCCGAAAACCGAAACTCTCCCATCTTATAAACAACCTCAGGCCTTATTGCGAAATAGGTTCTAGTTTTAGAATATCCTAAATCTTCTGGGTTAGTAGAATAATAACTGATTCCTACTTGGCCTGTCCAATCTTCATTAGGTCGAAATTTACCCGTAGCTGCAATTCCTATTTCATTTTCCATAACCATATAGCTGTCCTTGAAATTTCGGAAGCTAATTTGTCCTTCATAAGAAAATGGGCCTACTTTTTCAATATCCCGGATTCCAGCTTTTACGAAAATCGAATTCAAGACATTATCGGGAATTTCGAAATCAGGATTTTCAAAATTAATTGGATCAACCCCATAAAATGAATATCGATCCTGGTGCCAATCAATTCCACCAAATACTTCAAACAGTTCAGAAAAATAACTGACATCGCCACCAAATGTAGTGTGTGCTTCACCTGATTCCTCTCCTTCTACAGGTCCTTTTCCAAAACTTTGATGCCCAAGATTTAAGGAATAATTGACTTGATCTACTGCTGTAGCCATATATCTTGCTTCCAGTAATGGAGAAGCGAAATTACCATAACCAATTCTTAAAAACCCTGGATACAAATCTAATTGAGGAGCTCTAAATGGTTTTTGAATTGGGGTTGTTTCCAATATCAAAGGTTGTAACGAAAGCGGGTATCTATTAATTGAATAATTAAAATCATCTAAGCCTTTGGGTTGGGGAAGGACAGGTAGTTTTTCATAAACCCGAGGTTGAACAGGGACTGTCAATACTCGATCTTTTCGAATAATGAATTCTTGATCAGTCACTTCCCCTCTAGATTGAGTCTGGGAATAAGTCAAACCTGTGGTCAAACCAAATACTCCGCAGAAAAGAATAGATTTAGCTAGCTTTTTCATGGTTTAATTAAGGGTTTGAATTTTAGATTGAGCCATTGTCTTAATTTCTTCATTGGTGGACTTCTCAATGATAGATTCCAAGGTTGCTTTTGCCTGAAAGTCCTCACCCATTTTGATATAATTATCGGCTAGAAGTAGAAACATCCTTCCATACCAATAGCTGAAGTCTACAAAAGGACCTGAGAAATCAAAAATCGTCTCATTGGATTGTTCTACGTCTCCTTTCTCTTGAAATGAAAAAGCGAGCAAATAAAGTCCTTCAGCTCCTTGAACAGTTTTGTATTCATTCACTAAAGTCATCAGAGTGGTTTCAGCCTCTGCCTTAGCATTGGTCTCATTTTGTGATTTAGCCTTTGTCAAAAGCGCTTTTGGGGTTGACTCAGGAATGATTCCATCCAAAGTCAAAAGTCGATCCGCATTCGAAATGGCTTGGTTAAACTTTTTTGTCTGATAATTGGCAATCATCAGGCCTTCTACCGCTTCAGCCTCCTCTATTTTATTTCTCGCATTCTCAGCAGAGGTTTGTAAATAAGGAATAGCCGCTTCAAAATTTCCTTTTTCAAGTTCTATCCCTCCAATTCTCTGCATAGCTCTCAGTCTTTGCGGGGATGCAGGTTCCCTTTCCAATGCTTTGAATTGCTCTAATGCTTTTTCTTTTTCACCTAATTGGAAATAAGAATCTCCAAGAAAATAAAGAGCATCTAATTTTTGTGTGGTTTGTGGGTAATTTCTAAGGTAATTCTCTAGTGCTATAGAAGCTTGGGCATAATTCTTATCAAAATACATGCTCTTTGCAGATTCAAATTCAAGCGATTGAACACTGGAATTATCAGGGTTTGACCCTTTATATTTTGCTAAATAATCAGAAAATTCTGCAGATCTTCCTTGCAAAGCCAAAGTTTCTTGTAATCCCTTTAAAGCTGTTTCGGAGTTTTGAGCATTGGGGTGTCGGTCCAATATCGTTTTATAATCCTGAATAGTCTGATCATAATTTTGCATGGAAAAATTTGCAACAGCTCTTCCCTCTAAAGCATAGGGAACGAAAGGAGAATTAGGTTTACTATTTATCAAATCAGAATATGCTCTGGAAGCTTCTGAATAACTAGTCTCCTCCATATTTATTTGACCTTTTTGATAAACAGCATCTTCATAGTAAAGACTATTGGGATACCTGGATATTAGCGTATTTAATTGCGCTAAGGCCTCTTGATTTCTAGTCTGGAAATTCTGAACTACAGCCAATCTATAATAAGCATAGTCTATTCCCGAATTTGATTCATTAATAGCTTGCTGGAAAATTGCAGCAGCTTCTGAAAACCGTTTCTGTACATAATAGCAATCTCCTAAACGAAGCATGGCATCATCATAATTCTCTTTATTATCCCGTCCTCTTAGTCGGTCAGTGTAGGTTTTGAATTGTGATTCAGCTCTTGGATATTGTTGGGAATTAAAATAAGCATAACCCAAACCATATAAACTCTTCGTCAAATATGCACTTGATGTCGTCCTTCCTAAAGAAATTGCCTGATCATATGATTTAATGGAAGCTGCCAAATTTCCATCAGCTGAATAAGCTTCCCCTTTCCAAAAATGTGATTCCAAAACAATGGTTTTGTCAACCGGAAAAGCTAATGATTTATCTAAATACGCAATCGCCCCATCCCATCTTTGATCTCTGAAATACACCATTGCCTGATAAAAGGCCACCTTTTGATAGGCAGATTGGATTCGAGGAGATTTATTTGTTATTCGATCCATCTGTTCGATGGCTCTCAAATAATCATTCGTATTAACCAGGGCTTCTGAAAGCAAGGTTTCCATTTCTG
>NZ_JAHEBC010000299.1 GCF_024642405.1 Algoriphagus sp.
GGAGATCAACTGAAAAAAGAAATTCCTGTTGAGGAGATTTTTGAAGGTCCTAAACTTGGCCATGGCTTCATAGATACAGAGGAGTTGGAAAATGCGCAATTGAAGAAAGTGATCTATGCTTCAGATATAATAAATCTATTGATGGATTTAGAAGGGGTCAGAGAAATAAAAAATTTCTTGATGACCAAATATGATAAAAATGGAAAACCTGTTCCAGGTCAAATGGGTGTTTCCTGGTGTCTTCCTATCTCCACAATGCATAAACCTGTGCTAAGCCCAGACTTTTCTAAAATTCTGTTTTTTAAGGATGGCTTTCCTTTTCTTTCCCGGTATGAAGAAGTAAGAGATACCGTTCATCTTCTCCATGCCCAAAATAATTCGGGAAAACTAGTGCCTACTTTTGAAGATCTTCCTGTTCCAAAGGGGAATAAAAGAGATACCCTAAGTTATTGGCCTGTACAATATGATCTTCCTATTGTTTATGGTGTGGGCGAGTTTGGTCTTCCCCCAGAACCTTCCGATTTGAGAAAAGCTCAACAGCAACAATTGAAGGGTTATTTAATGTTTTTTGAGCAACTATTGGCTGATTTTTTTGCCCAGCTAACTAATGCCAAAAGCCTATATTCTACGGATAATATACGTCAGACCTACTTTGCCCAATACCTAGGGTCCATTAAGGAAGTAGAAGGTATTATCCACGCTGATATGGAAAAGGCTTTGGCCAATGATATTGGCGATCCTGTAAGTCAAGAGCTTTGGCAAAAACTATATGAAAACAAAAATCAATTTCTCGAAAGAAGAAATAAGTTCCTAGATCATCTGTTAGCGCGCTTTGCGGAATCTTTTAATGATTATTCCTTATTGATGTATCGGATAAATCTGGAAAACCTCAATCTGGAAAAAATTGAACCGGAAGAATTGATTGACATTAAAAGTAGAACTCTTCAATCCTACCCAGAAATCAGTTATGGAAGATCATTGGCCTTTAATTATTTTCCTCAAGATGATGAATATAAACTGGCTGAAGATAAACTTTGGGATACGGAGAATGTATCCGGCTTGGAGAAAAAGGTCAGTCAAATAACTGGTATTAAGGATTTCACAAGACGATTCCTGTATTGTATTAAAAATGTGGAGATCATCTGTGAAGAAATGGAAGTGGGTGATGAAGTCCACTGCGTACATTCCTTTTCTCTAACCTCAAGAAATGGATTCAAGCTTGTTTCAAAACAGTTTGAAGATAAGTCCGAGGCCGAAATGGTCTTGGAAGAGGTCATGGAATTGGGTATAGACCCGGAGAATTTCCATTACACGACGAAACAGGTCAAACTCAAAAAAGGGAATTCTATCATTTTGAGCAGTGAAAAAACTTTTGCTGATGAAGAAGTGGCTACCCAGGTAATCCAGGAAATAGTGGCCGAACTTTCTGGCGAGTGCCAAGATCCAGAGGGTTTTCATTTGATCGAGCATATCCTCTTAAGGCCAAAAAGTAAAAATTTCAAACTGATGGAAGTCTGCCTTCATGACTGCGATTGTCCTTGTGAACAGGATATTTATTCCTTCAGAGCTTCAGTGATTTTACCCCATTGGCCAAAGCACTTTGACAATATGGCCTATCGCAACTACTTCGAAAAGAAAATATTTGAGGAGGCTCCTGCGCATATTCAGCTAAAGGTCTGCTGGGTAAGCAATGAAAAACTCCGAGAGTTTGAAACAAACTATAAAAGGTGGATCGAAGAACACGCAAGATTCAAAAATGATGGGAAGAACCATTCTACGTATCAGGAGGCCAATGACAGCATGCTGGAAATATTGGCAAAACTCAACTCTGTGTATCCAAAGGCAACACTGCACGATTGCGAAGAAAGTGATGCCGATAAAAACCCTGTCATGCTGGGTAAAACAATTTTAGGAACTCAAAATTTATAATCATGCAGCCTTTACAATCATATCCCGTTTTTGAAGCTGATCAGGTTCTGTCCAATGGACACTTGAACAACTTATTGAACTACCTTGAACAACAGGAGAGGCTGACGCGAATTAAGCTTCTGGGAAGAGGAATAGTCTGCGGTTTGGAGATCACATCATCTCCCTCTGAAATTATTATCGGTAAAGGATGCGGAATCACATCACAAGGATATCTTATCCAACTTTGTGATACTAATTATACTTTTTTCTCAAATTATACTCCTCCAACCCTTCCAAATGATCTTACTTTTTTGACTCAATGCAGCACGGAAAACAGAAACAATGTTCCTTTCTATAACCAAAAAGATATTCTGGAACTAATTCCTTCAAATGACAAAGAAACCGAAGGAAAAAAACCTTTGACTACTCTGAAACTAGAGGATTATGCGATTGTCTTATTTTTAGAAGCGGAGCAAATAGATCTGAAAAACTGTGACACACAAGACTGTAATGACAAGGGAAGTAAGATGGATTTTGAGCTTAGAGCTTTACTTATCCACAAAAAACTGCTGGAGTCATCAAAAAGTATTGGTTTTAATTCTTTACTTCTCAAGCGTTACAATGTACCTGTTGTTGATCTTAAGACATCAGAAGATGTGCTTCAAGGGTTTTTGAATATCACAGATGATGTGACTTTGTCAAATATGTCTGAAAACTTGGTCAGATGCTGGGATCGATTTGCCGTATCACTTGGTCTCCCAGAGGAAAATCCGTTAAAAGGTCTCAACCTAATTGATTTTAAAAAGAAATTTTCTACCAAAACTGGCCAGCAAATTTACCTCCAATACTTCTATGACTTTATTGATGATTTATTCAAGGCCTATTTAGAATTCCGATCAAAAGTAAGAGAAGCTTATGGAGAATGCTGTCCAGAAGAAATGAGCTTTCCTCTTCATTTGATTTTAGGAATGGCCAATGAAAGTACCTTGCTAGGAAATAATAATATCCACAGACATTATTTTGAGTCATCTCCAATACTAAATGGACAATCTAAAATAGTAGAAGAAGCAGCCTCACTTTTGGAAAAGCTTGTGGCAATGGTCAAAAGTTTTGTTGGAGAGAAATTATCCGCAAATGAATCAATTATAATTACCCCCAATTATTTAGGCTCTGAGGCAATTAGTCTTCGATGTATTCCTTATTACTATGACTGGAAAACCATAAATACAAAATGGTATTTCAATCGAAGGTATAACGGAAACGAAAGATATAACCTAGGCTATAGAGCTGCCAAGCAGGTAGATGCTCCTGAACCGGTAAAAAATCCTTTGTTATATGACATAGAGCGCTACAATGCCTTTAGGATAGAGGGACATGTTGGCAAAAACTACAGAACTGCCCTGACAGATATTATCCAACAAAAAAACAAATTCAATCTTCCATTTGATGTTTTGGCACTTAATGCACTAGATCTTTCTAAGATTTTGAATGGAAAAGAAATCAAATGTCATGTAGAAGATCTAAGTTCTGACTATAGAGTAATGATTACCGGGATTGTTTGCCAGCTTCAACAAATCATGGCATATGTGGGAAATTTAAGACCCAAAAGAACAGTAGAGTCGAATCTAAATTTGGGAACTCTGGCTGTGAAAAGAGATTTCTACATTTCAAGAAATTTGGTGGATATGCAAAAAACCATCAAGTCAGATTTATTAAAGAATCAGCCTTTAAGTATTTCAAATGAAGATATCATTAAGAACCTTGCATTGAGAGATGTAGAAGAAGGAGAGAAATTAGCGGATTTTGTTGCTAAAGACGTGGGTTCATTTATTGTTGACCACAAAGCATTTTTTGATTATATCATAAAGCAGCCAGACCTTTTATTGATCTTTTTGCAACAGTTGGCAGAAATCGTAAAATATCTGCTTGCATATGATTTGGACAAATTCGATGAGGAAGCGTATAACAAACTTTGGACTCCTTATTCCAAAACAGTTGCAAGCCTTATCACCGAGGCTAGCAATTCCGATAATGAAGAAATCAAGCGCTATTTTTCCTCGAGTAATACAGAATTGCTATTTAAATGCTCAAATGAAAAGTTGTTCGCACTGAAGGATGAATACCTCAAAAGAATTGAAGAGTACCATGCAGCTATAAATTTCAGCGAATATTTTAAAAAGCACCCAGGGCTTGAGCATAAAGCAGGAGTGCCAAAAGGAGGAACATTTATTTTGGTATATAATGGAGTTTCTGAGAGAGTCCTACCATCTTTCAATACCAATATCGATCGTGAATTTATAGCTGGACTTTCCTTAGCAAGTTCCACTCCCAATGAAGCAACATCAGATCCTTTTGGATTAAGGGCCTCTATAAAACCCGAAGAAATTTCAAGAACAAATAGCCTAATCGGAAGTAAATCGATCAATAAAACCGAATTTGAAATTGCCTCAAGTTTAATTGAAAGACTAAATCTTGGAGAGGCATCCAAAAATGTATTGGAAGCACTCAAACTTAAAGACAAAGAAATAAGAGAACAAGCTTCACCAATTGCAAAAGGTACGGTCATCGCTGATTTTTATCTTCCATATTTATGTTGCAGCGAATGCCCTCCGATCGCCTATGTCATTCCTGAAGTAGAAGAGCCTGAAAACATTGGGCCAATTGCAAATGCAGGTGAGGACCAAACTTTTACACTTGCTCCTAATCAGCCTATTTCTGCAACTTTGGATGGTTCGGCTTCCAAAGATGAAGATGGTACTATTACTGCTTTCGCCTGGAGTCAGACCAGCGGTCCTCAGGTTACCTTAAAATCTCCAAACAAGGCAAAAACCGCAGTTGAAATACTGGCCGCAGGCACT
>NZ_JAHEBC010000300.1 GCF_024642405.1 Algoriphagus sp.
TGGCAAGCTCAGAAGTACTCAATCGAAAATAAATTAGATCTAAGTTACAGTATTCCGATATTCGAAGCTTCAGAAATCGAACCTTTTCAAAAGAATCGAACCTTAAAAAACAGACAATTGTTTCGACAATTTAATAGTGGGAAAAAAAGACTTGAATATTTCCGGTATAATAAAAATATTGAGGCATCCATTGATTTCGATGTATGGGCCAAGTTTTTTGCCATATGCGATTTAACACAAGCTTACCATGCATTGATCTGGCATAATCTACGCTTTTATTACAACCCATTTACGACAAAACTCGAACCCATAGTGTTTGATGGACATACAGAATCTGGCCCTTATCAATGGTTTTCCAAACCCTATCTTGGGTTTTATAATGAAAGATATTCCAAAGTGTACTTGAGGCAGGACTTCTTAATCTTTCAACTTTTTAATCAGCCCGATTTTCTTAAAAAATATCGTCAATATCTTAAGGACTTTACGGAGCCATACTATCTAGATACTTTCTTTAGTAGACATGGTCAAGAGATTAAAACCTTAGATAGTTTGCTAAATATGGAATATGGACAGGGCAAATATGACCGTTCTTTCCTATACTCCAGGGCAAATGACATTCGAAAGTTTCTGGAAGATCATCAAGTCGACCACTCATCTTTTCAATATAAGATATTCGAAAAGTCATATAGTGAATGCAAAACCAGGTATCCCCTGGAAGCGGTTTCGATCAATGCAAATCGGCTGGTGTTACAAAATGAAAATACACTTTTACTTAGCAACTATTTTTGCGAACCCATTCACGTGGTTGCCATCGGTGCACATAAAACCAAACCGACTCATGTATTGAATCCTCCATTATCTTTGCCAGCATATGACATTCATTTGCAACCGCCAATGGTGAGTCTTCAGGCACAGAAAGATGATCAATACATTTTCTATAAAACTGCTTCAAACAGCAGTTGGTATCGAAAAAAAATTTCCAAGCTGCCTGGTGATACTACAGAATATTCAATTTCGCTTGATCAGATTACTTGGGACAGCACCATCTTTACTATTAGAAAAGACACCTTATGGTTGCCTCAAGGCACCTATCAAATCCATGGTCTGCAGATCTTCCCGGAAGATAAAACTGTTGTATTGCAAGCCGGCTGTCATCTAGATTTAGTCGAAAAAGGTGGTTTGGTAATTAAGGGGTCACTACTCATGAAAGGAACAAAAGCGAATCCAATTAATGTGAGATCCTCAGAAACGAGTAACAATGGTATCAGCGTGATCAACCCGGAGAAATCAGCTGACATTTCCTGGACAGTTTTCGACAACCTCCAACCATTGGAGACAACGGGAAGCTGGCTCACTGGGGGTCTAACATTTTATAAAACTAGGTTAAATATGGAAGACTGTCAAATTATAAATTGCCAGTCTGAAGATGCCTTAAATATTGTGTCTTCTAAAGATATTTCACTCTCGAGAGTTTCTTTTTACAACTGTCGCGAAGACGCACTAGATGTTGATTTTTCAGAAGGAATCGTTCAAGGATGTTCGTTCGAGAACATCGGTGGTGATGCATTTGATGTATCCGGAAGCAAAATCGATGTTGATGATATCAAAGTGTCTGATATCGGAGATAAGGCTTTTTCCATAGGAGAGAATTCTTTCCTCCAAATGACTCAATTAGTGGTAGAGAAAGCAACAGTAGGAATTGCAGTGAAAGATGGAAGTGAAGTTACTATGGATCAGGTTTTTCTAGATCAATCCGAGTATGCAATTGCGGTATATGAGAAGAAAGACTACTACAATGGAGCCTCCTTGAATATTACTAATCTGACTCTTGGGAAAAACGTATCTGAAATTGGAATCGAACCTGGGCAGGTTGTCACATTGGATGGAAGAAATCTCGAGGTAACACACTCAAAGCATTATTTTTCGAAAATTTTATATGCTAACAAAGAAGAATAAAGATGTCACTTTCTCCGGATAATCGACAAATAAATAACGTATTCTGTATTTCACCAATAGATAGTGCTTTCCAGGATCTCTATTTAGCGGTTAGGAGCAGTGAAAATCGTCTCTACCCTGATGAAGTTGTAGTGAATCTTCCTTTTTTTGAGGGAAAACAGATTTATCAAAAGGAATGGCAGATGAGACTGGATTCGTCCCGGAAGGTACTTAGTAAAATAAGAGAACTTAAGTTTCGAAATATACTCGATCTAGGTTGTGGCAATGGATGGTTTATTAGTAAAGTTGCTGAAATCGAAAACACCACCGTTTATGGTGCTGATATCAATATGGTGGAGCTGGAACAAGCTTCCCGACTTTTTACTTCCAAGGGATGTCAATTTTTATATTGGAATATTTTTGAAAGCAATTGGACGGGAGCCCCCTTTGATTTAGTAGTTTTAAATAGCAGTGTTCAATATTTTGATTCCATAAAAAGACTAACCGATCGTCTCTTCGAATTTATGCTGCCAGGTGGTTCCATATTTATTTGGGACAGCCCTATATATAGACCGGAGGAAAAGCAATTAGCACGGATACGGAGCAATAAGTATTTCCAGAACCAACTGGTGCCAGAAATGATCAACTACTATTATCATCACACCTGGGATCAACTTCAAGGATTAAACTACTCGATTTTATATAATCCAAATGAGTTTTCAAATATTGTAATTAGAAAAGTATTTAAGCGCCGATCACCTTTTTACTGGATCTCTATTTTGAAACCAAATTAAAGTCATCAGAGTGTATATGGGTAGTGTCCAAATAAATATTCGAATTCGGAGGGGATCATTACTTCTATGGGTTTTGATTACTTCGCTGTGTATCCTGGGTTATACTACAGATCTTATGTTTGGGGATGGAGATGGAATTATTGAGAAGCTACATTTTAATCCATTGATTTATTTTTTGCTTGTTTCAATCGTATTGGGATGTTTCATTGCAATAACCTATTCAAAGTTATTGATTTCAAAAATTGCTTTATCAGTGTTAACAATTTTTCTATCCTTAGGTATTGCCGAATTCACATTAACAATTTTTTATATCCAAATATTTGGCGGCAAACAGGTGATAGAAAGTGAGTTTAATAAACCAGTAATTACCAACAACGATGAAGTTTATTTTAAAAATTACTACCCTAATGTTGTTTTCAAAACTCATGTCATGGGCAAGGATGGCAACTTTTCAGTCTTAAATAAGATTAACAGTGATGGCTATCGAGGACCTGAAAGAATTCTTACATCAACAAGTGGAAAGAACATCTTGCTTCTGGGAGATTCCTTTATGCAAGCCGATGAGGTTCCATTCGAAAATACCATTGGTCAGGTTTTACAAGATCTATTTGCAGACTCTGTTTCGGTTATCCAACACGGCATTCCAAGTTGGTCACCTTTACTTGAGTTGAATTGGCTCCTACATAAGGGAATTGATTTTGAATTGGACCGGGTGATATTGTTCCTGTTTTATAATGATTTTCTAAAGGGTGATCAAATAGGGGATGAGGGTTATACCAAGTATTGCCAATTTGACGAGAAGGGCTATCCACTGCGATTTATATTTCCGTCTGAACGAACTCGAAACCCTTGGAGGGATTTATGTACAAGGGTTCATTACCTAAGGCTGTACAAGTTACTTAGATCTGTAATCAATAGAGCGAATCTGTCGATAGATTCTGCGGAGCAGTTACAAAGAATACTTAGAGAATCACCCAAGAAATTTGAATCTCGAAATGATGGATATGGACTGTTTGCAGTTATGAGAGATACGCTGCTTTGGTCTAGGGAAACTAAAACCAGGGTGGATACAAGTCTGGAGTATCTTATGTTGATGAACAGATTGTTAAAAGAGCATGAAATGGATTTTGATCTTACTCTCATTCCACATCAATTTCAATTCAAAGGTGAAAATCAAGAGAGTCGTAAACGCAGTTATGGTGATATAGTGTTTCCGGTTTCAGGGGTTGAGCGTAAGATTCGAAAATTTTGTGAAAAGAACTCAGTTGGCTTTATACCCTTGTATGAACACTTTCTGGAATACAAGTCACGGAATAGTGAGCTTCTATATTTTCCCTATGATGGACATTGGAATATCAAAGGCCATAGACTTGCAGCAGAGGTAGTTCATTCCTATTTGACCAATTCGACTTTCCATGAATAGGAGTCAACATTTTTACGGATTAGTATTTCTACTCATTGCAGTGCGTTTTTTCCATTTGGGAAAACAAATTGATCAACCGCATGATTGGCGGCAATGTGATACTGCTTACTATATTCAGGATTTTTATGAAAATGGTATCGACCTTTTGTATCCAGCCGTATGTTGGATGGGAAATTCAGATACCCTGGCACTTGAATTTCCCCTTCCTGAAGCTGTCGTGGCTGTAGGGTACAACTTATTTGGAGAGTCAATTCCATTGGCACGAATATGTTTTCTGGTATTTTTTCTGGGAGCCGTGTATTATCTTTATAAAATAGTTCGACTTTTGTCGAATGTTAGCATGGCCAGGATAGCCACGTTGGTCTATCTTAGTCTCCCCCTGAGCTTCTTTTATTCAAGGGCAGTTCATATTGATTTTTCGGTGATATTCCTAGCCCATGCTATGGTCTATTATTTTTTTCGAGGAATCGATAATAGGAATGGTTGGTATGTTCTCCTGAGTGGTGCCATTACTACATTGGCTTTTTTGATCAAAATACCATACGCCTTCTATTGGTTCCTACCTATGTCCATGTATGTAATTGAGAGGAAGGCTTTCCGCTGGGTATTACCT
>NZ_JAHEBC010000301.1 GCF_024642405.1 Algoriphagus sp.
TTTGCACTCATTTTGTAAACATCAAAAACACCATTCCTTGATGCGCAATAGACGATGTCTTTGCCATCGGGGGAAACTCCATGCCAATAAGAGGGTGATAGAGGGGTGATCAATGCGGGAGTGCCACCGGCAGTTGGAACTTTATAAATATAAGATCCTGATGGGGTTACATCTGGTTTTCCGCTGGAAAGGAATAATGTTTTCCCATCAAAAGAAAAGCCATGGTCATTGTTTGATTTTTCAATTTCACCTGTGTTTAAGACGCCAAGGTTTTTTCCATCTAGTCCAATTTTTTCCAATTTCCCCTGGCTATTTATTAAAAGATAGGCTCCGTCTGGGGACCAGTTTGGAGCTTCAAAATGCCTGTCTTCTTTTAAAATTAATTTAGAATCTCCCGATTTGAGATCATAGATATAAAGTGAGCTTATCACTTGTTTTCCTTCTGGAACTTGGGCAATCAATACATTACTCATGCAGAAAAAAATTAAAAATAATATTCTCATCAAATCAAGGTTTTTGGGTTCATTGGAATTTTACTCCATCGCAATATCAATGTACTAAAATGATTTTTCTTCCTAAAAAGAATATTTTGGAAATAAACCGAATGACAAAACATCTCGTAAATACATCTTAAGGAAATCTTAATAATCGTTGAAGGATTATCTAATTGAAATTTCTTGAACTTGTAAGTGAATAACCAATCAAACCACTATTATGGAAGATAAAATTTCAAGAAATGAATTCCTAAAATCTCTAGGGTTCAAAGGAGCTTCTTTGCTGGCAATCTATTGTGGAGCATCAACAGTAACTTCTTGTATTAATGAAGCAGGAGGAGACCCTTCAGGAGGTACAGGCTTAGACTTTACACTTGATTTAACAGAAGCTGCAAATGCTCCTTTAAATACCGTTGGAAATTACCTAATCACCAATAAAGTTGTAATTGCACGGGTATCAGCAGATGCTTTTGCAGCAGTGACTCAAATTTGTTCTCATGAAAACAAGTCTAAAGTGATCTATCAGGGTTCCGGATTCTATTGCACAGAACATGGGGCAAAATATACTTTAGATGGAGTAGGCCTTAATTCAGAAGGAAGAAAAGGAATAAAAGCGTACAATACTGAGTTTTCAGGAACATCTCTCCGGATTTATGCCTAATTTTTAGTTTCATATTCTTTAATCAAGCCATGCTAAAACACACACTATTAAGTTTTGCGTTAGTGATGATTATTACTACCGTTTTTGCCCAAGATGATCTGTTGAATATGCTTAATGAGGATCTTTCTGAAGAAACGGTTTATACTCAAGCTACTTTCAAAGCTACCCGATTAATCAATGGACAAACTATAGAAACACTTTCCAAAAAGCACCTTAACTTTTGGATTTCTCACCGTTTTGGATCGGTTAATAGTGGTTTTCTTTCCAACTTTTTTGGGTTGGATGAGGCAAGGATTCGATTGGGCCTGGAATATGGATTGACAGATCAATGGCTGATCGGGGTAGGTAGGAGTTCAGAGGAAAAAACTTATGATTTCTATACCAAATACAAATTATTAAGGCAATCTAATGCATTTCCTTTCACTCTAACAGCTTATGGAAGCTTGGCTTTAAATACCATGGCCACAGGTTATATTATGAATTCAGGGAGTGAAATGAAATTTTACAATAACAAAGAGCGATTAACATATACTACTCAGGCTTTATTAGCCAGAAAGTTCAATGAAAAATTCTCGTTTCAGCTTATGCCTACTTTCATCCATATCAATAAAGTTGAAAGTACCTCATTCGATAATAACCTGTTCTCACTGGGAATGGGAGGCAGATATAAGATAAGCTCAAGAGTTACTTTCTCAGTAGAATATTATTACAATTTTGTCGATAGGGATACCTATCAATTGGAAACCGGAACGCCTTATCCATATCATAATTCTCTTTCACTCGGATTTGATATAGATACAGGGGGGCATGTATTCCAGTTACATTTTACCAATGCCAGAGGGATGGTTGAAAGGCATTTTATTGCTTTGAATACCGGTACATGGGAAAATGCGGATATTTTCTATGGATTCAATATCGCTCGAACCTTTAGCTTTGACAGAGGTCGGTGATCTCAAAATTTATAAAAATGAAAAAGATTAATTTGATTCTTATTTTATGCTTGATTAGTTCACTAGCAACTGCACAAACACTTTATTCCACAAATAAGGGGCAAGTGTCATTCTTTTCAGATGCACCTTTGGAAGATATTGAAGCCATAAACAAAGTTTCTGCAGCAATTATCAATGCTGACAATAATGAGCTTGCAGTTCAAATGCGCATCATTGATTTTGAATTTCCTAATAAATTAATGCAAGAGCATTTCAATGAAAATTATCTGGAAAGCGAAAAATATCCAAATGCAGTTTTTAAAGGAAAAATAAAGGAATCCATAGATATTAAGACTGCCGGGACTTATCCCGCAACAGCGGTAGGAACTATGACTATTCATGGGGTCACTAACTCTGTAAGTATTCCAGGAACGATAGTCTCTGATGGGAATCAATTAAAGCTTGATTTTAAATTCCCTATCACACTTTCGGATTATAAAATTGATATTCCTACTATCGTTTTTAAAAAAATAGCCGAGGTTGTGGATGTTACGGGCTCGATGACTTTGGTGAAAAAGTAGAATAATAACAAACTCGCTCTAGTTTTGAGCGAGTTTGTTGTATTTATTTCTGTATTCCAGCGGGGTTAGTCCCGTTATTTTTTTGAAAGTGGTACGAAAAGCTTTCGTGTCTGAATAGCCCACATCAAACATAACTTCGGAGATATTTTTCATGGTAGATTCAAAGCTTCTTTTGGCTGCTTCTACTTTCACTCTTTGAATATATTCCAACACGGAATTATTGGTCACTCTCTTAAATCGTCTTTCAAAACTTCTTCTCCCCACAGCTACTTTTTCGGCTAAATCTTCAACAGAAATTTTATCTTCAATCATTTCTTCGATTAATTCCTGAGCTTTTTTTACCGCGATATCTTGATGTGTTTTTTGTCCTGTAAAAATTGTAAATGGGGATTGGCTGCTCCTGTCAATATCAATTGCAAAGTATTTTGCCAAATTAATTGCAGTCTCCCGATCAGTGAATTTCTCTATCAAATGCAGTAATAGATTCCAGTAGGAATTAGCTCCTCCGCTGGAATAAATACCGCTTTCCTCCGTGACAATAGAGCCATCCTGAACATTGACTTCGGGATACATCTCTCTAAATAAATCAGTAAATCCCCAATGCGTAGAGCATTTTTTGCCATCCAATAGGCCTGTGGCTCCTAAAAGAAAAGCCCCGATGCAAAGAGATGCGATTTCTGCACCCTGATGGTATTGCTCATTGATCCAAGGGATAAATTGCCGATTTGCTGAAATGGCACTTTTAAGGTCTCCAAAAAGTGGAGGGATTATTATTAAATCAGCTTTTCCTACCTCTTCTAAAAGTAAATCGGGTTTTATTGAAAAATTAGGGCCTGCAGGACTTACTTGATTTTTCAAGCCAACCAATTTCACATCAAAGAGCTTCGGTCTTCCTGATTGTTCCAGCATTTGATTGACTGTAGTGAAACAATATTGGCTTCCTGCAATTACCTGAAGAACAGAATGCTCGATTGCCAAAATGTAGATTTTCTTCATGATCAAAAATAAAAACTCTTGTCGTATTTCGCCCCTTTATTGTCTAAATTGTACATGCTTTTCACGTTTTTGATTAACTACTTTTGAAAAGTAAATTCTTTTAAACCCAACAAAAATTATTTCAATATGACTACCTCTGAAAAAACCAAAATTACAGTTCAAGTTTCAGTAAATGTATCTATGGAGAAGGCTTGGGAGGCATGGGTGAAGCCTAAGCATATTATAAATTGGAATTTTGCTTCGCCGGATTGGCAATGTCCAAAATCCGAAAATGATTTACAGCCTGGAGGAAATTTCGTGTCTCGAATGGAGGCAAAAGATGGGAGTTTTGGTTTTGAATTTGGTGGAGTTTATCAGGATGTGATCAAACATCAATTGATTTCTTATATCCTCGAGGATTCTCGAACTGTGAAAATCACTTTTGAGGAAAAAGACGAGGAAATTCTTGTTGTAGAGACATTTGAGGCAGAATCTGAAAATCCGATCGAATTGCAAAGGGATGGTTGGCAAGCGATCATGAATAATTATAAAAAATATGTTGAATCACTGTCGTGAAAATGGATAAGCTGAATTTTGAAATCATCATTGACGCACCAGTTGAAAGAGTTTTTCAATTGATGCTAGAAAAGCCAACATATGAGGAGTGGACCTCGGTGTTTTCTCCAAGTTCCACATTTGAAGGGGCTTGGACGGAAGGCAGTAAGATCTTATTTGTTGGGGTTGATGAGAATGGTGAGAAAGGTGGAATGGTCAGTAGAATAGAAAAAAATATCCCAAATCAGTTTTTGAGCATTGAGCATTTGGGAGTGTTGAAAAACGGACAGGAAGACTTGGATTCTCTTGAAGTGTTGGATTGGGCAGGCGCACATGAAAACTACATTTTTATCAATAAAGGAAACCAGACCTTGTTAAAGATTGAGCTTGATTCCAATCAGGAATTTGCTGAATATTTTGAAGGAACTTGGCCAAAAGCATTGCAAAAATTTAAAGAGATATGTGAATCAAGTCCTTCTTAATTATGAAAAACCCAATCTATCCTTGTTTCTGGTTTGACGGAAATGCCAAAGAAGCTGCCACGTTTTATAGCCAAGTATTTCCAGACA
>NZ_JAHEBC010000302.1 GCF_024642405.1 Algoriphagus sp.
TAAATAGAGTTGCAATTGATTATCGGGTTGAAGATTTGGAAGAAGTGGATTACCCAACACATTATTTTGATGCGATTGCATTTTCCTATACTCATTTCCCTGAAGTCAAAAGAAGGATTTTCCATCAAAAATTAAGTGCATTTCTAAAAAATGGAGGGATTCTTATTATAGAGTGCTTTAGTAAAAAGCATCTTAAATATCAAAAAGATAATCCAAAAGCTGGAGGCCCAAAAGATTTGTCAATGCTTTTTGATTTGGAAGAGGTAAAGGAGGATTTTAAAGGATTTGATTTTTTGGAAGCTTATGAAACAGAGACAGAATTAAATGAAGGACTTTTTCATGTTGGAAAGGCTTCTGTTGTTCGTCTTTTTGCCAGAAAAAAGGCGCTTTAAAATCAAAAATTAGATTTTTTAGAAAATTATTTTACCATGAAAATCGAAAGTTTGATTTACGATTTTCATGGTAAAAATATTTGAGGGAAGTATGAAATCAGAACCCATGACTTCTATTCCTTCAAAGCAGCGCTCAATACCTCTCTGCAATTGGCGGGATGAGCTAAGATCCCAATAAAATCTAGGGTAAAATATTCAGATTTGTAGAATTACCTACACAAAAGCTTCCCTCAAATACTTCGCAGTATAATTATCCTTTTCCTTCATCATAGACTCTGGAGTTCCTTCAAAAGTCAAATGACCTCCTTTATTTCCTCCTTCAGGACCTAAATCAATTACCCAATCTGCAGATTTAATCACCTCAGTATTGTGCTCGATGATGATGACTGAATGACCCTGATCAATAAGCGCATTGATGGAGTGGAGGAGTTTTTTGATATCATGAAAATGAAGTCCCGTCGTCGGCTCATCGAAGATAAAGAGGATATGATCGTTCGATTTATGTCCTCCTTTGCCAAGGAATGATGCTAGTTTCACCCGTTGCGCCTCGCCACCGGAAAGTGTATTCGAACTTTGGCCCATACCGATATAACCTAGTCCTACTTCTTGAAGTGGTAGAAGTTTATTGATGATCTGGGTCTTGCCTTTGAAGAAATCAATCGCTTCATCGATCGTCATATCCAATACTTCCGAAATGTCTTTTTCTTTGTATTTGACGTCGAGAATCTCATTTTTAAACCTCTTGCCTTTGCAGGATTCACAGGTCAAGTGGATGTCAGCCATAAACTGCATTTCCACTGTCGTAATACCTTCTCCAGAACATGCTTCACATCTACCACCATCTACATTGAAAGAGAAAAAAGCAGGCTTGTAATTTCGTTGTTTTGAAATAGGTTGATCTGAAAACAAACTGCGAATGGCATCATAAGCCTTCACATATGTCACTGGATTTGAACGGGATGACTTTCCAATTGGATTTTGATCTACGAATTCAATTTGGGAAACAGATCGATAATCCCCTTCAATTTTGTCATACTTTCCACTCTCGTCGATAACTGTTCCCAGCATTTTGCCTAAAGCTGGGTAAAGTACTTTTTTGACTAAGGTTGATTTTCCAGAACCAGAAACACCCGTTACGACGGTAAGGGTATTTAAGGGGAATTTGACAGTAAGGTTCTTTAAATTATTTTCCCTTGCACCTTTGACCAAAATACTGTCTTTCCACTTTCGGTTTCCATCTTTCTTAAAAATCAATTCCTCACCACGCAGGTATTTGGCAGTATAAGTTTGGGCAGAAGCCATCAAATCTGCTATAGGGCCTTGAAAAAGTAATTCTCCACCATTCACTCCTGCATCCGGGCCGATGTCAATGATCTGATCAGCAGCTTTCATGACTTTCTCTTCGTGCTCCACCACAATCACTGTATTGCCTAAATCTCGAAGTGATTTCAATACTCCAATCAATCGATCTGTGTCTCTTGGATGCAAGCCTATGCTGGGTTCATCGAGAATATACATGGAACCTACCAAGGCAGAGCCCAAAGAAGTGGCTAATTTAATTCGCTGAAATTCTCCTCCAGAAAGTGTTGAAGTCAGTCTGTTCAAAGTCAAATATCCCAGTCCTACCTCGTCCATGTAAGAAAGTCTGCTTTGAATTTCTTTCAAAAGTCGATTTGCAATTTTTGCTTGATGTGGCGGTAAATCCAATCCATTGAAAAATGCCAAAGCTTCATCTATCGGCATCAAAACCAAATCTGTAATGGATTTATCATCGATTTTCACATAGGAAGCATCTTTTCGCAAACGTGTTCCTTTACAATCAGGGCAAGTTGTCCGCCCCCGAAAACGGGAAAGCATCACTCGATATTGAATCTTATGAGTTTTGGATTCTAAGTCCTTGAAAAATTCATTCAATCCTTTGAAATACTTATTTCCGGTCCAAATCAGGTTTTGCTCCTTCTCTGTAAGTTCGTTGTAAGAACGGTGTATTGGGAAATCAAACTCTATCCCTTTTTTCAATAATGGCTCCAACCAGCTTCTGGAAGATTCCCCTCTCCAGGGTGCAATAGCTCCTTCATACACCGACATTTCCTTATCCGGAATGACCAAATCAGGATCTATTCCGAGTACATTTCCAAAACCTTCGCAGGTTCTACAGGCACCGTAAGGATTATTAAAAGAGAAAAAATTGACGGTAGGAATCTCGAAAGTCATCCCATCCAACTCGAATCGATCAGAAAAATTGCGGGTCTCTTTTCCAGGAATCGTGATTTTACAATCACCATGACCTTCGAAAAGTGCTGTTTGTACCGAATCAGCAATTCGAAATTGATTGTCTTCATCATCTTTGATGACCGAAGCACGATCTATCAGGATTTCATATTTGCCTTTTGGAACTTTCTTTTCACCCAATAAATCCTCGACAAAATAAACGTCCTCATCTATCAAAATTCGGGTATATCCTTTTTGAAGCAAAAGCTCTAATTCCTGCTCGATTTTTCTACCCTTTTCAATTTGAAGCGGGCAAGAAATCATGACTTTGCTACCCTCGTCAAAGCTTTGGATGAATTCAACAATATCTGTGACAGTATGATGTTTCACCTCTTTTCCAGAAACTGGGGAAATTGTCTTTCCAATTCTTGAGAAAAGTAATTTCAGATAATCATAAATCTCTGTTGTGGTACCAACAGTAGATCTAGGGTTTTTAGTATTTACTTTTTGTTGTATGGCAATGGCTGGCGCTACACCTTTAATGTATTCTACATCGGGTTTTTCCATCCTACCCAAAAATTGTCTGGCGTAGGAAGAAAGACTTTCCACATACATCCGCTGACCTTCGGCAAAAAGCGTGTCAAAAGCAAGTGAGGATTTCCCTGAACCCGAAAGTCCAGTCACTACAATCAGTTTATTCCTAGGGATCGCGACACTCAGGCTTTTTAGATTGTTGACCCTTGCATTTTTGATGATGATGAAATCTTTCGGATCTAAAGAATCAATGTCGGTTTTCGCGGATAAAGTACTTAAAGTCATAGCTGGCAAAGATACAAAGGCAAGATCTTTTTTGTTTGAGAAATTGGAGAGATTAAAAAGATCTTATGAGAAGTGGGAGACAAACTAATCTTGTAAATATTAATATTATCTATTTTACATGATTATAAGGTTAGAATTTTTAATTAAAATCAAATTTCTTTGTACTTTAAAAAGCTAATGCAACAAAATGTTTTCCCATTTATATTCCTAAGTGTTAAACTAAAATCCTAATTGATAACTAATCATTTTTTTAATGCCTGATTTTAGATTTGACATATTAGACAAAGTTCGGGAGAACTCGAGGTACATCGTCTATAAGGCGAATCGTATTCAGGATTCAAAACCTGTAACCATTCAGACTTTTCGATCGGCATATCCTACTTTTCGTGATTTGAATCACCTTAAACAAGAGTATTCTATTTTATCAAAGCTCTCCCATCCTAATATTGTTCAACCTATCGGTTTAGAATATTTAGAAAATTTGCCCATCCTTGTAAATGAGGATGTGACAGGTGAGCCACTATCAGAGTATCTGAAAAAGGGAAAGTTGGACCTAATCATTTTTTTAAAAATTGCGATGGAGATCACCAAAGCGGTGAATTACCTCCATAGTAAAAATATCATCCACAAAAATATAAACCCTTCAAATATCATAGTGGATAAAAATAGCGGAGTCAAAGTTTGGGGATTTGACTATGCTATTGAAAGAGGGAGAGATTTGAATTACTCAAATGTAAGTGAAGCTCTTGAATTAGGTCTTCATTACATTTCTCCGGAGCAAACGGGAAGAATGAACAGGCCTATTGATCATCGAACAGATTTATATTCGATAGGAGCTGTTTTTTATGAAATGCTTACCGGCAAAACATTATTTCATTTTTCTGATCCCATGGAGCTTATGCATGCTCATTTGGCATTGCTACCAGAAGAGCCAAGTAAGATAAGAGATGATATACCTCAGGTTATCAGCAAAGTAGTTTTAAAACTTTTGAAGAAAAATACTTCCGAAAGGTATCAAAGTTGCTCCGGTCTTTTAAATGATCTACAGCAGTGTTTGGATAGACTTTTGGACATTAACGAGATCACCGAATTTACTCTTGGCACACAGGATCGATTGGATCAATTTCAGATTTCTACCAAAATTTATGGAAGAGATGAAGAATTGAGACAAATGAATGAAGTGTTTCAGCGGATAAAAAACGAGAAAGCTGAACTGGCATTGGTAAGTGGATATTCCGGGGTAGGTAAATCAAGTTTTGTTAGAGAGTTTCAAAAATATATTGATTTAGGAGGAGGGTTTTTCATTTCAGGAAAATTTGAACAATACAAAAACAACCCGCC
>NZ_JAHEBC010000056.1 GCF_024642405.1 Algoriphagus sp.
GGAGTAATTTTAGGATCTGATGGTGCTGGAGTAGTTGAGGAAGTAGGAGATGGAGTTGATTTAAATTGGGTTGGAAAAGACGTAATAATCAATCCATCAATCAACTGGGGAGATGATCAAAAAGCTCAAGGCAATGCTTTTGAAATTCTTGGAATGCCGAGAAATGGGACTCTAGCTGAAAAGGTAATTGTACCTGCTGATAGATTGAAATTTAAACCTGAGCATCTCAGTTTTGAAGAGGCGGCGGCTTTGCCGTTGGCAGGACTTACAGCATACAGAGCACTATTTTATCAAGGTCAGCTTAGACCTGAAGATAAGGTTCTGATAACTGGGTTTGGAGGAGGTGTGGCTCAGTTTGCTTTTCAATTTGCTTTTAATGCAGGGGCTGAAGTCTATGCAAGTAGCAGTAAATCTGAAAAACTCGAAAAAGCGATTGAATTGGGGGCAAAAGGAGTATTTAATTATACAGAAGAGAATTGGACTAAAATAGCTTTAGATAAATCCAAGGGTTTTGATTTAGTGATTGATAGTGCAGTTGGCAATACCTTAAACAACTTGATCGATGTGGTTAAACCTGGCGGTAAAATTGTCTTTTATGGTGCTACAAGAGGGAATCCCTCGGAATTAACAGCTCGAAAGATTTTCTGGAATCAATTAAAAATAATCGGTACTACAATGGGTTCAGATCAGGATTTTGAGCATATGATTCAATTTGTCCAAGAAAAGAAAATTAGACCAGTTATAGATCAGGTATTTACATTTGATGAGGCGGAGACTGCGTTTGATAGAATGAAAGAAGGGAAGCAATTGGGAAAAATTGTTTTGAAGCCTTAATCTTTCTCATAAGTTTCCCCGAATTCTTTTTTTGCTATCCTATAAATCTCATTTTTTTCAGGCGGTATTACTAGATAATCACCAAGTCTTAAAATTGTTAGTTCTTTCCAAGGAGCCTCAAATTTCATCGTGTCCTCTTTCCCAAAATGAGATAGGTCATTCTTTTCGATTTGAATAGCGATTACCTTTCCTTTTGGTTGGTAGCAGCCCCAACCATCTTCGAGAGATTGGATAAAAGAATATTTTTTTTCAAAAATTTGAGGTTTAATCAGGTATTGCTCAGAGGAAGAAGTTTGATTTTCTACCAACCAATCTCCTTTCTCAGCTTTGTTTTTAGTCTCATCACCGTCATTAGTCTTAGTTACTATCAAAGAGCCAGGAACCGCTTTTTTTGCTTTAATCAGAGTTTTCTTTTTATAAATAACTCCTTTGGTTTCAAGGATCGGTAAAAAATGATCCAACATTTCTTGCTGAGATATCATAGGAAAAACAGGTTTTATATTTCTTTGAGTCAATTTAATAAATTGATTACCAATTCTTTTGCATCACTTTATCAATTTTATATTAAAGAAAAATTCATCTAAAGAAAATTAAACAATTTTTTTTCTCCTTTTAAATATGAGATCAGAGTTTCCAAAAATGACTGGTGATTTTGTTGTATTGAAAAATATAGGGTGTTTTCACTTTTTTTAATGGTTTTAAAATTTGATCCTAATCAAAATCGTATTCGAATAGAAAGTTTTGATAAGCATTTTTTAATTCATTTAAAGTTTTTATTTCATTCGTTTCATTCGCTAATTTTATTCCTTTTTCATAAATGATTTTAGCCTTTTGAATATTTTCTTTTTGAGTGAAAAAGTGCGCTGCAGTGTAATAGGTGGGTAAATAGTACTCAAAATTGTCTAAAAGCTTATCAAAATTCACTTCTGCTTTTAAGGGGTCTAAATCAAGATATTCAATTGCAAGTGCATACCAATTAAAAGGGTTTTCCGGTTCCTCTATTGTGAATTGTTTTAATAACTCCAACCTACCTAAATTGCCCATAATAGTTTTTTTAATTAGCTCTATACTGTTAATTTCACACGAAATAAATCTAAAATAATCTAATTCTAAACCAATGAAGATTCTTGTTTGTATCACACACGTACCAGATACGACCTCAAAGATTCAGTTTACGGCCGATAATACAAAATTTGACACAACTGGTGTTCAATTTATCATAGGTCCATATGATGATTATGCTCTTGCAAGGGCGGTAGAATTAAGAGATCAGACTGGAGGTAAATTAACAGTTTTAAATGTTGGAGGGACTGAGACTGAACCAACCTTAAGAAAAGCATTGGCAATTGGTGCTGATGAAGCCATCCGAGTAAATTCATTTCCAAAAGATTCGTTTTTTGTAGCGAATCAAATTGCACATTACGCTAAAGAAGGCTCCTATGATTTAATTTTAATGGGACGTGAATCTATAGATTTTAATGGTGGAATGGTTCACGGTATGGTGGGAGAGCTCTTGGGAATTCCTTCTTTTTCGCCTGTCATGAAACTGGATGTTGATGGCAATTCTGTAACAATGGCTAGAGAGATTGAAGGGGGGAAAGAAACATTAGAAGCAAGCCTTCCTTTAATAGCAGGATGTCAAGAACCAATTGCAGAATGGAAAATTCCTAATATGAGAGGAATTATGTCTGCAAGAACAAAGCCATTAAATGTAGTTGAACCAATATCTGAGGAAACTCAAGCGGAAGTTACATCTTATGAATTACCACCAGCAAAAGGTGCTGTTAAATTAATCGATAAAGATAATGTGAGTGAGTTGGTAAAACTCTTAAAAAATGAAGCAAAAGTGCTTTAATTAATTATCTTTAAAAATATATAAATCAAGAATTTATGTCAATTTTAGTATATATAGAACAGTCTGAAGGAAAAGTTAAGAAAACTAGTCTTGAAGCGGTTTCATTTGCAGAGGCTTTAACTTCAAAAACAAATGAAGGAGAAGTAATTGCATTAGCTTTAGGTTCAGTAGAAGATTCAGAACTAGCATTGATCGGAATAGCAGGTGCATCTAAAGTTTTGCATGCAACTGATTCAAGGTTAAATGCAGGGGTTATTCAAGCCCATGCTTCAGCAATAGCCCAGGCCTTTTCAAAAATAGGAGCGAAAACATTGGTTTTGGCTAAATCTTCCTTAGCTGATGCTGTTGCTGCCAGACTTGCAATAAAAATTAATGCAGGATTAGTTTCCAATGTAATTGAATTGCCAAACACAACATCAGGCTATAAAGTTAAAAGGAGTATTTTTACTGGAAAGGCCTTTGCTGAAACGGACCTGACAACAGATAATAAGATACTTGCAATCAAGAAAAATTCTATCACTCTTAAAACGGATGGTTCAAATGCCCCTGTTGAGCAGTTTGAAGTAACACTTTCAGATGATGATTTTGCTTCTAAAATTACCGCAACAGAAAGAGCTACTGGAGAAGTTTTGCTTCCGGAGGCTGATATTGTAGTATCTGGAGGAAGAGGAATGAAAGGTCCTGAAAATTGGGGAATGCTTGAGGATTTGGCAAAAACATTGGGTGCTGCTACTGGTTGTTCCAAACCGGTTTCAGATATAGGATGGAGACCTCATCACGAACATGTAGGGCAAACTGGTGTAAAAGTAGCCCCAAGTTTGTATATAGCAATAGGAATTTCAGGTGCTATTCAACATCTTGCAGGAGTTAATTCTTCTAAGTGCATTGTAGTAATCAACAAAGATCCAGAAGCGCCCTTTTTTAAAGCTGCGGATTATGGAATCGTAGGAGATGCATTTGAAGTGGTACCAAAACTTACAGAGGCGTTAAAAGCTGAATTATAATTTTTGTGGAAAAACTAATAGAACTGGAGATTTTAGGCTTGTCATCAAATCACTCTCAATCAGGGTCATTCACCTTGGTAATGGGAGAGGTAGAAGGAAGTAGAAGATTGCCGATTGTTATTGGAATGTTTGAAGCTCAAGCAATTGCAATAGAAATCGAAAAAATCATTCCCAACCGGCCGATGACGCATGACTTATTTAAGTCTTTTGCCACTAACTTTAATTTTGAAATTGACAAAATTGTTATCTCAGACATGAAGGAAGGTGTTTTCTATGCCAAGATTCAATGTCATAATGAATCTTCCGAAATAGAAATAGACTCTAGACCTTCAGATGCTATTGCAATTGCGGTCAGATTCGATTCTCCAGTCTATTGTTCTGAAAAAGTAATGTCCGAGGCTTCCATAGAAATTTCAGAAGAAGAGAAAAAAGAGGAAAAGTCCACTTCAAAATCCGAATCTCAAAAGTCAAGTTCTAAAAAGGAAAGTTCACTTAAGGATTTCAGTCTTGATAAACTTAATCAAATGCTGGAAAAAGCCATTACTAACGAAGATTATGAAAAAGCAGCCCGGATAAGGGATGAAATAAATAAAAGAAATTGATTCTTTAAAAGCCCGGATTTATCTGGGCTTTTTTCTTGACCTCGACTTAGCTATTTTTGGCTTTTCGATTTAAAATAAGATTCATGGATTATTTGCGGGGTGTCTTGGGACTTGCTGTCATAGTTTTGATAGCTTTTCTTTTTTCAAATAGTAGGAGAAGAATTGACTGGAGGCTTGTAGGAATTGGAATTTTGCTTCAACTGATTTTTGGTTTTTTGATAACCAAGGTTCCTTTCGTCGCCAAAGGTTTCGCTGTACTGAGTGAAGCTTTTGTGAAGTTCTTGAGTTTTAGTAGAGATGGAGCAGCATTTATTTTTGGAGACTTAGCTGGCGATGGCTTTGGATTTATTTTCGCTTTTCAAGTATTACCAACCATTATATTCTTTTCTACTGTTTCTGCAGGATTGTATTATTTAGGAGTTCTTCAAAAGATAGTTTTTGGTATCGCCTGGGTGATGGCTCGCACCATGCGTCTTTCAGGCCCAGAAAGCCTTTCAGCCGCAGGGAATATCTTTTTAGGACAAACTGAAGCTCCATTATTGGTTCGTCCTTTTATTCCTCAAATGAGTAAATCTGAACTGATGTGTTTGATGACAGGTGGAATGGCTACGATTGCTGGCGGAGTATTAGCTGGATACGTGGCATTTTTAGGAGGTGACAGTTTGGAGGAGCAAAGCAAATTTGCAGCCTATTTACTTGGGGCAAGTATAATGAATGCTCCTGCTGCAATAGTTATGTCTAAAATGTTTGTGCCGGAGGAGGAAAAAGAAATCAAACAAGATAAACTTGAAGTTAATGAAGAAGCGATGGGGGTAAACCTAATCGATGCCATGTCTATTGGAGCCTCGGAGGGTTTGAAGCTTGCTTTAAATGTAGGAGCAATGCTTCTGGCATTTATTGCAGTAATCGCAGCTATCAATTATGTTCTAAGTGGATTAATTGGAGAGTATACTGGTTTAAATTCATTGGTCGTATCAAGTACCGGGGGCCAGTTTCAGGGATTTTCCTTGGAATATTTATTTGGTCAGATTTTTCGGGTATTCGCTTGGGTTATTGGAGTTGATTGGGTAGATACCCTTCAAGTAGGAAGTTTATTGGGGCAAAAGACTGTGATCAATGAATTTGTGGCCTATTTAAGTCTTTCGGAAATGAAGGAAATCGGGTCCCTAAATCCCAAATCAATTGTGATTGCTACTTATGCCTTATGTGGATTTTCGAACTTCAGTTCTATTGCTATCCAACTAGGGGGAATTAGTATTATTGCTCCAAATCAACAGGGAAACTTGAGTCGATTGGGACTTAGATCCCTTTTTGCAGCCTCTTTGGCATGTTTGATGACTGCCACTATCGCTGGAATGTTATTTGGATGATCTTGAAAAACAAGTATCAAGATTTAAAAAAATAGAATCAAAAGTTAAAAGCTAAGGTTTCAATCTTTCAAACAAAAAGTGGTCGCAAGCAAGATGCTTATCCACCTCTTTTGCGACCACTTATTTCTTAATAATAAATTCTAATTATTTATCTCCGTAAAGAGCCTTACCAGCCTCTTCATATTTATCACCCGCTACCCACATTGGTTGATAATCTAAATTCCCGATTTTCTGTGCTGCTAGGATATAGGCTTTCCAATAAAGAGTCACATAATCCAAATCAACAGAATCTACTTGATCTCCTGCTTTGTGATAATATTTATTGATTTCGTCATCAAATGCAGTAAATCCTAAACTGAATGTTGGCGCTGGAATCCCTTTAACAGCAAAATTCACATTATCTGAGCGATCATAAAGACCTTGTTCAGGTGCTGGATCGGCTAGCGCTTTTAGCCCAAAATCTTCTACAGCTTCAATGACCATATCATCTCCGGTCGTCCTGCCAAGACCAATTACGGTAATAATGGAAGTGTCATTATAACCAGCACCATCTATATTCAAATTGTATATTATCTGGTTAAGCGGGATCAAGGGGTTATTTGCAAAGTATCTGCTACCTAAAAGTCCTTTTTCTTCAGCTGTCCAAAGTGCCAATAGAATAGATCTTTTTGGAGGATTTTTAGCAAAATACTTAGCAGCATTCATGACAGCTACTGTTCCAATAGCATTATCCCGCGTTCCGTTATAAATAGAATCCCCGCTTTCATCAGGACGCCCGATTCCTACGTGATCATAATGAGCAGATAGCATTACAAATTCATTTTTCAAATCTTTATCTGATCCTTCAATCCAGGCGATGACATTTTTGCCTTCTATTGGTTTATTGGTTTTTCCTTCGATTTGAAGTACTGCTGATTTAGCATTTCCAACAGCTATTTCTTTTGGAAGTACATTGGAAAGGTCTTTCACCCAGATATAAGGTAATTTGCTAGACTCTCCATTGTCAATGCCCATTTGAGAACGGTTTAAATAATTCGCAATCAACTGCCATGGAATTGAAGGGATATTAAAACGCTCAATTAAAGCTACAGCTCCCTGTTTTTTTGCATTTGCGGTTTTTTCACTTCCTAAAGAGAATAAATCATTTGGGCTCATTTTATTTGGGGCTCCTACGCTACTCACAGCGATTTTACCTGTAAGGTCCTTTCCTTCAAAATCAGCAGGAGTTCCAAATCCTACATCTACTAATTGATATGTTCCGCTTAGCGACTCTCCATCCAAAACAAGAAGGTTTTCTCCTTGGATGTATGTGGAATCTCCCATCACGATTTTTCCTTTTGAGGGAGGGGAGGAGAGACGAAATGGGATATTTTGAAAATATCCATCTGCTCCAGGTACTGGTTTGGCTCCAGCTTCTTCTAGTTGTTTTGCAATAAAATCATATGCTAAAGCCATTTCAGGGGTAGCAGGATCTCTGCCTTTTAGCTCATCAGAAGCCAGGTAGGTTAATTCAGAAATTGCGGATTTTTCATCGAATTTTTTATCAATCTTCTTCTTTTGAGCTTCAGCTACAAAAGTCACAGTTAACATGAGGCCAATGCCTAAAAGTGATTTTTTCATATGCTTAATTAAATGTATTTCCTAAAGTAATTCAATTTTACAAAAAGGGAGCTTTTATAACATTAAAAGATGTTCAGACCAGCTGAGTTCTATCATTGTCTTTTGAAAATGTGAAGGTAAAGGAGCTGTTAGACTGATAGGTTTCTTTGAGCGGGGATGCACAAATTCAAGCTTTCTAGCATGCAATAGCAAATTTTCGATCCCAAATTGCTTCTCGAAAAACTGGTTTTGCTTGTTATCACCATGTTTTTTATCTCCCAAGATATAATGTCTCAAATGAGCTAAATGTCTTCTGATTTGATGTGTTCGACCAGTTTCAGGTTTCAATTCCAGTAAACTGTAGCGACTTGTGGCATACCTTCCAGTGGAATTGTAGGGGATTTCAGCTTCTAAAAGAACTTGATAAGATGTTTGGGCTTCTTGCATTCTTCCTGAGCGTTCGCTTTTCAATGGATAATCAATGATGTCAGATTTTATGGAAGGGATTCCTCTTACGATAGCGAAATAGGTTTTTTGGATTGATCGGTCAGCAAATTGCTGTTTCATCAAAGGTAAAACTTCTTCATTCTTTGCAAATAACAAAACTCCACTGGTGGGCCTATCTAATCGATGTACTGGAGAGACATGCTGACCTATTTGATTGCGGAGCATCTGTAAGGCAAAAACTGTTTCACCCGCGGCAATAGAAGTTCTGTGTACAAGAAGTCCAGAAGGCTTATTGATGGCAATGAGATCTTCATCTTCAAATAGAATTTCTAAATCCATATTGGGAAAAAAGTAAGCCAATGTTTCCATTGACTTTCTAACAGTTAATCATTTAAAATATAGTTCCTGAACCTATAGATTCCTCCTCATTATACCAAGCTACGAACTGGCCAGAAGCGACACCTTTTTGAGGTTCATCAAAAATAACATAAAGCCCATTTTCTTTTCGAATCAGTGTCGCCCAAGTTAAAGGTTGTCTGTAACGAATTCTGGTTTTATATCGGGCACTTTCGCCAATGGCTAATGCCAAATCCTCTCTGATCCAATGGATTTGGTCTTTTTCAACGAATAAGCCATTCTTTAGTAATCCCGGATGAGTTTCGCCCAAACCTGTATAAATCACATTTTCTTTTGTATCCGTTGCGATTACAAATAGTGGTTTGCCTGTGCCTCCAACATGCAATCCTTTTCTCTGACCAACCGTAAAATAATGCGCTCCATTATGTTCACCCAATATTTTTCCTTGATTTTGAGAATAATGAAGAGGGAGAGAAATTTTATCCAAGGTTTCTTGATCCCAATCTTCTGCAGGAATTCCAGCCGGTATTTTTTGGCTTTCGAAAACAGGTAGATCTTCAGGAATCTGAATTATTCTTCCTTTTTTTGGTTTCAACTGTTGTTGCAAAAATTCCGGCAAACGTACTTTTCCTATAAAACATAGCCCTTGAGAATCCTTTTTATCAGCAGTGATCAAATCCAATTCTTTTGCAATCTTTCTTACTTCTGGCTTTTGTAAATGGCCAATTGGGAAAAGGGCTTTACTAAGTTGTTCTTGATTGAGTTGACAAAGGAAATAGCTTTGATCCTTATTGGTGTCGGCTCCAGCTAGCAACTGATAAACTGGTTTACCACCAATTTCTATTTCTCCTTTTTGACAATAATGTCCAGTTGCGACAAAATCCGCTTTTAATTTTTTCGCAGCTTTCAGGAAAATATCGAATTTTATTTCTCGATTACAAAGGATGTCAGGATTGGGGGTTCTGCCCACTTTATATTCTCCAAACATGTAGTCTACAATCCTTTCTCGATACTCTTCACTCAGATCGATTGCCTGGAAAGGTATTCCTAATTTTTCAGCCACTAGCATGGCATCTGTGGAATCTTCCATCCAGGGACATTCATTGGAAATGGTAACGGATTCATCGTGCCAGTTCTTCATAAACATCCCGATGACTTCGTAGCCTTGCTCGAGTAGGAGATGAGCTGCTACGGAACTGTCGACTCCTCCAGAAAGACCGACAACTACTCTAGGTTTTGTTTTCATGTATTGTAATAATTAATGGATTCAAGGTCCATTAGGTTACAGATGAGATAAGAACTTCAATTTTTAATAATTGGTTCTTCATTTGCAAAGTTAAGAAATTGGGGAATGAAAATGGGAAATTGATTCTTCCCTAAGAATGATTGATATTTCCCTTAAAATGAGTTAGTTTATTTAATACCCTACAGCTTTATCGTCTCCTCTAGGATCAGCACCCCCTTCTAATTTTCCATCTGGAAGAACTAAAATAGCATCGACTTTACCAATTATTGGATTGTTGTTTTCTAATATGATATAACCTTTTGATTTTAAAGTATTCAAAAGTGTGGTATCGAATGAATCTGGTTCAAAACTTACCATATCGGGAAGCCATTGATGATGAAATCGAGGAGCTTCAACTGCTTCCTGCATTCCCATATCAAACTCATAAACATTGAGAATTGTCTGTAAAACAGATGTGATAATTGTGGAACCACCTGGTGTACCAACCACCATCCAGAGTTTACCATTCTTTTCCACTATGGTTGGTGTCATACTACTTAGCATTCGTTTACCAGGCTGGATACTGTTCGCCTCTGCTCCAATTAATCCAAACATATTTGGAACACCTGCCTTTGAACTGAAATCATCCATTTCATTATTCATAAAAAACCCTAATTCATCAATGTACACTTTAGAACCATAGGCACCATTTAACGTTGTAGTGACTGAAACAGCATTTCCATCCGCATCAATAATGGAATAATGCGTTGTTTCCATACTTTCTGCAAATTCAATCTTTCCTTCAGCGATATCTTCTGATTTAGTTGCGTGATCATAAGAAAAGTTGTCCATCCTTGATTTCAAATAATCGTCAGATATCAGATCCTCAGTTGGAATACTTACGAAATCCGGATCTCCTAAAAAGAAATTTCTATCAGCATAGGCTCTTCTTTCTGCCTCTACTAAAAGTTGAATATGCTCTGGACTATGATGTTTCAAACTTTTTAAATCATAAGGTTCAATCATTCCGAAAATCTGAGCTAGAGTTATTCCGCCAGAGCTAGGAGGTGCCATCGAAATGATCCTTAGGTTTTTATAATTGAATACAACTGGTTCTCTCCATGCTGCCTCATATGAGGCTAAATCCTCTTCAGTAATAATTCCTCCCATATCTAAAATATGCTTGGAAAGTATTTTACCTGTTTCCCCTTTATAAAATTCATCTTTACCACCTTTTGCGATTCTTCTAAGAGTTTCAGCTAAAATTGGAAACTTTAGCGTGTCTCCTTCACTGATTTTCTTTGAAAAATATGTTTCTGGGCCATTAACCTCAATAAAAGTTTCTCTTAATCTTTCTAACCTAGTTGCTTGATTGGAAGTAGCGATATATCCCTTTTCTGCAAGTTCTATAACTGGTGATAGAACTTCAGAAGGACTAAGTTTACCAAATCTTTCTTGTGCTGTAAAAATCCCTGAAATAGTTCCAGGAACTCCCGAAGCCATTGCTCCCTTTGTACTCAAACCAGGTATTACATTTCCTTCTTCATCCAAATACATATCTCTAAATGCTGCCGAAGGTGCTTTTTCCCTATAATCCAAAGAACCAACGGTACCATCAGCCATACGGTAAACCATAAATCCTCCGCCACCAAGATTTCCTGCAAAAGGATAAATTACAGCAAGTGCCATTTCTGTGGCCATCATGGCATCAAAAGCGTTTCCACCTTTTTTGATGATTTCTAAGCCAATTTTTGAAGCTTCCTCACGAGCAGAAACAACCATTGCATTTTCTGCAACTGTCCCCTTTATTTCATGTATCTCACTTTTCTTTCCCCCACAGGAGAAAAAAGAAAAAGAAAGAATAGTCACATAAAATAAGATGGTTTTAAATTTTGAAAAGACTTTCATTAATCCTCTAAAAGCGTGCTGTTGAATAACTTTAAAATACGTTTGTACTCATCTGTCCAAGAACTAGGTTCAACAAAACCATGATCCTCTACTGGATAAATAGCCATTTCCCAATTATCTTTCCCTAACTCGATGAGCCTTTGCGAAAGTCTAACTACATCCTGAAAATGAACATTAACATCCACCATGCCATGTGCCATTAATAAATTTCCTTTTAAACCTTCCGCAAAATAAATAGGACCGGATCTCCTATATGCAATGGGGTCTTCTTCAGGCGTATTAAGAATATTTGAGGTATAGCCATGATTATAATGTGCCCAATCAGTTACAGATCTTAATGCAGCGCCGGATTTAAAGACATCGGATTCATTAAATAATGCCATTAAAGTGATAAAGCCACCATAACTTCCACCATAAATTCCAATTCTATCAGCATCCACTCCCTGAGAAGCTACTAAATATTTTGCTCCATCTACTTGATCTGAAAGGTCCTTTCCACCCATATGACGATAGATTCCAGTTCTCCAATCTCTACCATAACCTGCACTTGCTCTATAATCAATATCTAAGACTGTATATCCCAGATCTGTTAAGAGATTATGGAACATGTATTCTCTGAAATAACTACTCCACCATTTATGGACATTTTGAAGATATCCGGCGCCATGTACAAATATTACTGCAGCTCCATTCTTTTTTGCTGGATCAGGAGAGTACAATCTTGCAGGTACTTGAGCACCATCTTCTGCGGTAAACTTCACTATCTGTGGATCTCTCCATTCATAGGATTTAAATTCCTCGGATTGACCTGAAGTTAATTGAATTGGTTTAGCCCCAACTTTATTGTCTTGAATGTATAACTCGGTTGGTTTATTACTATAGGAGTAAAGAATTGCCAATTTCTTTTCATCTGGCGAAAGTGTTACATCATTGTTTCCAGTCATGGTAGTCAATTTGTCCATTTTACCACCCATCAAAGGCATTTTATAAAAATGTCTCTCTCCAGGATCAACTTCAGAAGTTGTCAAATACCAAGATTTATTGTCTTTGGAAATAAATGGATCAAAGACTTCATATTTACCTGAGGTCAAAGCTGTTTTTTTACCGGATTCTACATCCATTAAATACAAATGAGAATAACCTGTAGCTTCTGATTGAAAGTAGATATGCTTATTGTCTGGCAACCAACCTAGTGTTCCTCCAGAAAATGAAAAACCCATGCCTGGCCCAGCAATCCAAGCCTCATCTCTTTGTCTATCCAAGGTGGTTAATTCCCCAGTTGTCAAATCAATCAAAGATATCCATCTGTCTTTATTGTCATTGGATCTGATATTGATGATTGCTTTTTTTCCATCCTTTGAAAAATAAGGTTGTGAAAGGATCACAGTTCTTTCTTTCTCTTCCCAGGTTTTCTCTGGATAATCCTTAACATAATCAGGTAAGTCTTTTATCCCGGGCAAACCAGAGGTACTGATAAAATAAACTGTGTCTCTTTGCAAATCATAAATCCCAACTTCAACAGTAGTCGGTTCATTTCCGACTTTTGATCTTGCATTTAATTCAGTCGTATAGCCAGAAGCATCTACATAGTCCGGAACTTTCGTGTTTTTGTTAGACCCTCTATTGTAATATGAAAAAGTCGCGAAATTTCCATCAGGGGATAAGGAAAGATTTACAGGGTTTTTACCTTCTGTATAGTAAGTGAATTCCGCATCATCATTATCTGCAATTGCTTCTCTATATTCTCTACTCGCTTTCTGGGCATCTTTTCTTTCTTTGACTATTTTAAGCAAATCTAGATTATCTTTTTCCAGAAATTCTAATTCCTCTTCTTTTGCATTTGATTTGTTTGAAGATGGCTTTGAACCGGAACTAATATTTGTGACTTTTTCAACATTTCCTGAAGTTCTATTCAGGACAAAAATATTTCCATCGGAATTGAAAGCAATTAAGTTTTCATCAGCCAAAAAACTAGGATTTGAAATGTTTTGAAACCATTCCAAAATTATATTGCTATTGTTTTTCGATAAATCCTCAAGGATGATTTTTCTATCTTTAAGATAAAGACGAAGCGTTTTATCCGAATTTAAAGAAGAGGAATTCTTACGAAGGGATTTCTCTTCTGGCCAAGGTACTTTTGTAATCTTGGAGTCCGTGAGATTTATCTTATAAAGTGAATCAGCAGGATCATTTTCAGAATTGTATTTAAAATAGACTTGCTGGCTATCATCATTCCATCGAACGGATGAAGGGAAAGTACCCATCCATTTGGGATCTCGCATGATATACTCAACCGATAAACTGCTCTGTGCGTGAAGTTCAGTTAAGGCAATAAATAAGAGAGGCAGAAAAAAGAGTTTTCGCTGCATAAGAATTTAGCTAATGGTTAATGATTTTATTTAATTGTTTCTATGAACTTGTTAAGTTCTAAAGTGATCAAATCTAATTGCTCTTGAAGGATACTATTAAGTTCTTCAGAGGATTCAATATCTTTTTCTATTTCTTCAAGAATTTTCCTACTCTTCATTGCTCCTATATAACTCATTGTAGGTTTTGCTTTGTGACACCTTTTTTTTATTGTCTCAAAATCCTTCAAACCGTAAAATTTATCTAATTCTTTCAATTCTCGAATATTAGTATCAAGAATGATTTGAAGCATCTCTTTCGTCATTTCAGGGTCATCATCTCCAAAATACTGATATATAGATTGTTCACTAATAATTTGATACATAATAGGGTTCAAAAGAGTATAAAATGAAAAAGCTTTGTTTGGTACAACTTTTTAAAATTATAAACATTTTTCAATTTGTTTGTTTCAAAAAGTTATGATTTAATAGTTATTTCTAATTTTTGTTTAGAACAATTGGCTTTTTATTTGATTTAGTAGTTTAAATAGAACTTCTAATTAAAATGGGTTCTTTAACTACATTTCATAATTTTGTGTCGATAAAAAGGATGTTTTAGGTATGAAGCGAAATAAAAAAATCTTTTTGATTCTTTTTGTGATTTTCATGTTGATTATGGGGTGGATTGGTTATGATATTTCTACACGGACTACTTTCCCTGGGTCTAAAGGAAATCTAAAAGAGAGAATTACCTCGGGGGAGGAAACAAAATAAATATGACAGGAAAGAAAATTGATGTTGATAAACTGGATTTAGAGGAAATGAGAGATAAAATTGCTCAGAATCCTGGAATGCTTCCCTATGCGCACCATTCTGGAAGCGCAATTGTAAAGCCTGAGGATCTAGGTAAAATTACTGGAAGGGCAATTGCTGCAATGCAAAGTCAAACAGACATGCAAATGTCACAGATTTACCAGCAAATGCAATTATTGGCTGAGCAAGCAAAAACCATTCAAGCGAGAGTTGAATATTCTGAGCGAATTTATAACGCTCAGGTTTCATTTGAACCATTGATCAATCACCATTATTATTTATATCAAAAAGAGGATGGTACCGATTTTTTAAGTATGATTTCTCCTGATGAATGGGGAAGGAAAAAAAGATCAAATATTTTTTTGGCTGAGGTAAAATTATTAGCTGATCACACTTGGGAAATAATTAGAGAAAATTAAAACAAGCATGGATAACCTGATTACTCGCCAACTTCAAATGATTTTAAAAGAAGGAGAAGTTGAGTTTGAAAGGGATTTTGAATTAGAGATCAATTCAGATTTTTTAGATATAAAAGGGAAAGGTTGGTTAGCGGAAATTTATGAAGATCTCGAAGGAGATGGACCAATTCCATTGTTACATAAATTAAAATTTGATTTCAAAATTAAAAGAAATCTAATCTTATATGATGAAGAAATTCACTTCAATAGATATAGATTAATTTCTTTAAGATCAGATTTTTATAACCATTTCAATTTGCCATTTTATGAGGCTTATAAAAGACTATGTAGAACTTATGAAAAGGACTGCCTGAAAGTTGGTCTCCAAGAAAGGCTTTGGAATGGTCCTCCAATTGCAAAGCATAGTTTCGGTGAAGCTAATGAGATTGGTGATTTTTCCGGAACAGGTGCTACAGGTTGGAAACTCTTAGCTTATAACGATGCTCAAATAGATGTTCAGACAAGACTTCATGGATATAAATTAATTCGTTTGAACCCTTACGAAACGCTAATGACTGGTGGCTCTTTGAAAAGACTTGATCATCTTTTAATGAACCCTAAAGAAGAGCAGCGAAAAATCCTTGTGAACTGGTTATTGCGAAAGTTGGAATAGATTTTTAGCTAAAAAGACCAAATATTTCTCTATCAACTTTCTCTACTACAAAGGAGAAATCATCTGGGTTTTCAACAAAATCAAGCTGGTTGACATCGATAATTAGTAGCTTTCCTTCTTTATAATTATCTATCCATTGTTCGTAGTGCTGGTTTAGATTTTTTAAATAATCTATCCGCATAGTCGTTTCATAAGTCCTTCCTCGTTTTTCGATTTGACCTACTAATTTGGGAATATCTGCTTTTAAATAAATTAAGAGATCAGGAGCTTTGACATGATCTATCATACTATCGAACAAACTTCGATAATTTTCATAATCCCTTTCAGTCATTAAACCACTCTTATGTAAGTTGGCTGCGAAAATATAAGCGTCTTCATAAATGGTTCTATCCTGAATGAAATCATATTTATTTTCCTGAATTTTCTTTATTTGATTAAATCTTGAATTCAGGAAATAAACCTGAAGATGAAAAGCCCATCTTTTCATATCTTCATAAAAATCAGGTAAATAGGGGTTATTTTCAACTGATTCAAATTCAGCCTTCCAGCCGTAATGCTTGGCAAGTTTCTCAGTCAGAGTGGTTTTGCCACTTCCAATATTCCCAGATACTGCAATATGCATGGTATGATAAAAATTGGTTTATTTGGAAAATCTAGGAGAGACTACTAAATCTTTACTGCCTTTCGTGTACTTATAAAAGCCTTCACCGGTTTTTACTCCTTTAAATCCTGCTTCTACCATATTGACCAATAAGGGGCATGGGGCATATTTAGGATTTCCAAAACCATCATGCAAGACTTTCAGAATTGATAAGCAAACATCTAAACCAATAAAATCGGCTAATTGGAGTGGCCCCATAGGATGAGCCATACCTAGTTTCATTACAGTATCGATTTCTTGAATCCCTGCCACTCCCTCATATAAACTATAAATTGCTTCATTGATCATAGGCATCAAAATTCTATTTGCAATAAAACCTGGATAATCATTTACTTCCACAGGATCTTTAGAAAGATTGGAAGAGAGAGTCATGATTTGTTTGGTAATCTCATCAGAGGTAGCATAACCTCTGATTACTTCCACCAATTTCATCACTGGAACTGGATTCATAAAATGCATACCTATGACTTGAGATGCTCTATTTGTGACAGAAGCTATTTTAGTAATAGAGATGGAAGAAGTATTCGTTGCAAGAATTGTTTCAGCTGGGCATAATTGGTCTAATTGTCGGAAAAGATCCAGTTTAACCTCCATATTTTCTGTAGCTGCCTCAATCACAAGATCCGCTGATTTTACTCCTTCGGATAATCCAGTAAAAGTTTGGATGTTCGAAAGTGCTGAAGTTTTTTCAGATTCTATAATCAAACCTTTTGATACCTGTCTATCTAGGTTTTTGGAAATTGTCGCTAATGCTTTATCCAGAAAATCTTGTTTTAAGTCAATTAATGAAACTTCAAATCCATGCTGGGCAAAAACATGTGCTATTCCATTTCCCATTGTGCCAGAGCCTATTACAGATATTTTTTTCATCGATCAAAAATGTTTATTTAATATTTGGGTTTATTAGATTATTACTTTTCAATTGAATGGTCAAAGCTAGTTCGATCAGATGCGAATTCCAATTTTTGGATTGAGCTTATCCGACTTTGAATGTCAGAAATTCTTAAAGCTCCAAATAGAATTATGTCTACCTTTGTAACATGAAAGAACTTGGTTTGATTAGTACACTTACAATAAATCGATTTACAGATTTTGGAGCCTATTTAGCACTTAGCTCAGGAGAGGAAGTACTATTGCCGAAAGGGTATTTATTAGGTGATGAAAAAGAGGGAGAAGAGATAGCTGTTTTTGTTTATACTGATAGTGAGGATAGGCCGGTTGCTGTTACTGAAAGCCCAAAAGCTTTATTAGACGAGTTTGCTGTTCTTGAAGCGAAGGAAATAGCTCCTTTTGGAGTATTCATGGATTGGGGTTTACCAAAGGATTTGTTAGTTCCAAAAGCTGAGATGGGTCAAAATATGGTTCCAGGTAAAAAGTACTTGGTTAAAATCTGTGTTGACTTTCAGACGAATCGGCTTATTGGTGTTAACAAGTATCGGGATTTTATATCTGATGCCCCTAAAGATTATGTTTTAGGAACTGAAGTTTCCGGATTGGTATTCGATAAAACTGACCTTGGCTATAAAGTCCTTATTGAGGATAAATACGAAGGACTGGTTTTTTCGAATGAAGTATTCCAACCGATAGAAGTGGGGGATTTGAGAAAGTTTTTTGTAAAGAAAAGAAGGGATGATGGTAAGGTAGATTTACAATTGCTACCTCCGGGAAGAGTAAAATATGACAAGGGCTCTGAATTGATTTTATCTCTTTTAGAAGAGAAAGCTTTTTTGCCTTTACATGATAAATCAGCCCCTGAAGAAATTCAAAAAGAATTGGGCATGAGCAAAAAACACTTTAAACAGTGCATAGGTCAATTATATAAAGCTGGTAAAATTAATATTTTAGAAAATGGTATTGCTATGAATTCCTCTAATTGAGTTTTAGAATATCACTAGGTGTTCTACAAAGAATTGCCTTATTCCTTAGAACCGCAATCGGGGATTTAATTAAGTGAGGGTTTCTGACTAGAATATTTAGCCAACTTTCCTCATCCCAACTTCTGCCAGCTATTTTTGATTGATAATCTGGATGAGCTTTATTTAAAAGGTCTTTTGCTCTGAGGTTAAGTTTCAATAACATACTATTCCATTGCGTTGTAGTTATTCTTTCCTTTACAACGTCAATTTGATTAATAAACCTCGCAACAGAATGTGCATAGGCTAAAGTTT
>NZ_JAHEBC010000303.1 GCF_024642405.1 Algoriphagus sp.
AAGAATTGGCTGGAGAACAGTATTTAACCTTTAACCCCGGTCAGATCATCGGAGGTTCTGATATCAATTATAATTCCGAAACCGGTAAAGGAGAAGCTTTGGGAAAGACAAACATAGTCGCTAGGGAAGCACTCGTTACAGGGGATTTAAGGTTCTTGGGCGAAGAACAAAAAAATGCAGCTAGAGAAAAGATGCAGGCAATTGTAGATAGAAATCTAAACCAAACTGATGCGGAAATTATCTTTGAAGACGGATTACCTTCCATGGTTCCTACGGAAGGAAATTATGCACTTGCGGAGGTTTTAAATCAATTAAGTCAGGATATGGGATTAGGGGAAGTAAAACCTGGAGATCCTGGTAGCAGAGGAGCTGGGGATATTTCCTTTGTAGCCGACTACGTAGATTGTTTGGATGGCTTAGGAGCATCAGGTAGAGGAGCACATGCTCCTGGTGAAACTATCAACATGAAAGAGTACCCTGAATTAATTAAAAGAAGTACTTTATTCCTCTATCGATTAACTAGATAAAATTATTCTATTCCGATTTATATGCCTCGAAAAAAGTCCAGATCAACTCCTTTGGGGTTGATCATTCTTTTGATACTGTTGACTGCGGGAGCCGGGTTTCTGATTTATACTACCTGGAACCAGCTCCACAATACCCCTTACTATTCTAATAAACCTATTTCTGAACAAGAAGCTTTGAAATTTGAATATGTTTTCAAAACTCAGCCAGAGCCTGTGTTGGGGATAGATATTTCGCATTATCAAGGTAAAATAATCTGGGATAGGCTTGAACTTCAAATTAAAGATATCCCTGTTAAGTTTTTTGTTTTCAGGGCTACCATGGGGTATGATCAAGATAAGCTCTTCGATGAATATTGGGAGGCATTAGATACCATGGATATTGTCAAAGGAGCATATCATTACTATAGACCCAACGAAAACAGTACAAAGCAGGCAGAAAATTTCATCAAGAACGTGAATTTAGAAAAAGGGGATTTAAGACCTATTTTAGATATAGAACGAAATTCCACCGTTCAATCCCAAGAACGCCTCAGGACAGGAATTTTGAATTGGTTGCAATTAGTGGGAGCTCATTATGGAGTAAAGCCTATCATCTATACTGGAGATACTTTCAACAGACATGTTTTGGAAGGAAATGGATTTGAAGATTACCCTCTTTGGGTGGCAAATTACAATCCGGTTAAAACCCCAGAAAGTGATTCCTGGACGATTTGGCAATTTTCTGAAAAAGGAAGATTGAATGGTATCAATGAAAATGTTGACTTAAATATCCTTCGAGGAGGCTACAAAGCTTTGGAAAGTTTGATGATTGATTGATGGGATTTTCATACATAAAATAAAATATGATTGGATTAGCTATTAGAAGGTTTTAAATTTCTGAATAGCCCAGTTTAACATGAAACAATATCCACTATCCTTAATCCTTTTATTTTTCTTCTGTTTTTCTGCCCTAAGTCAAGAAAAAAAACCTAATATTTTATTTTTAATCGCTGATGATTGGTCTTATCCCCACGCAGGAGTTTATGGAGATCCCGTCGTTAGAACTCCAACTTTTGATCGATTAGCAGCCGAAGGAGCATTATTTGCAAATGCTTATACCGCATCTCCCTCTTGTTCTCCATCAAGAGCTTCAGTTTTATTAGGCCGATATCCACATCAGAATGAAGATGGAGGAAATCTTTGGTCTGAATTTCCTGCTCAATACCCTAGCTACGTTTCCATTTTGGAAGAAGCTGGATACTTTACCGGTTCCACTCGGAAAGGTTGGGGACCAGGGGAATTTAAAGTCAGTGGCTTAGAACATAATCCAGCTGGTAAATCTTTTGAAGATTTTAAAACTTTTTTATCTCAGAAAGAGAATGATCAACCCTTTACTTTTTGGTTTGGCAGCACTGATCCCCATCGAACATATGTGACAAATACTGGGATTCAAACTGGGATGAGCCTAGAGGATGTTCAAGTCCCTGGTTTTTTTCCTGATAATGACTGTGTGAGAAATGATATACTGGATTATTATTTTGAAATCGAAAGATTTGATAGAGAGTGCGGCCAATTAATAAAAATGCTGGAAGAATTAGGAGAGCTAGACAATACGATTATCGTGATGACCAGTGACAATGGCATGCCTTTTCCTCGAGCAAAAGCAACTCTCTATGATTATGGAACTAGAATGCCCTTGGCAATTAGATATCCTGAAAAAATAAAACAAGGTACGGTCATAAATGATTTTGTCAATTTTATAGACTTTGCTCCAAGTTTTGTTGAGGCAGCAGGATTAAATCAAGAAACAATGAGTGGGCAATCACTTTGGCCTTTATTAGCCGGAGAAAAACAAAATCGTGATCAAGTATATCTAGAGAGGGAACGGCATGCTAATGTCAGAAAAGGAGACCTTTCCTATCCAATTAGAGCTATTCGTGATCACAAGTATTTATACATTCGAAATATGATGCCGGAGAGAAATCCTGCTGGGGATCCAACAGTCCATCAATCAGTTGGCCAATATGGCGATATTGATAATTCCATTACCAAATTTTTAATCATGAATTTGGAAGGGAAATCTATCTCTGGAGAGCCTGATTATTTCAAATTAGCATTTGAAAAAAGACCAGAGGTAGAGCTTTATGATGTAATCGCAGATCCATTTCAATTGAATAATCTGGCGGATGATGCATCTTATAAGATGGTCAAAAATGACATGGGAAAGATACTTCAAGAATGGATGGAAAATACCGGAGATTTGAGGGCAAGCGAACCTAGAAGTTTGTATTGGGATAATGTTCGATATACTCCTGATTATCAACTCCAAGATTACGATTTTCAACAGAAAATCAAGGAGTATAAAATTATCCCTCCTTTTGGGAAATACTCAAGAGAAGGGATCCCATGCTTGGAGGATTAACTTTTTACAGGAAACAATTATTTAACAATTAAAGCTTCCTGACTGGGCTCATAACCTATTCTATGTGCCAAAACATATAAAGAATCTCCTGCTGCCCATTCGAATGGTTTCTGGTAAACGGTCCAAACATCTGAGGATGATTTTCTATAACCTATGGAAGCGCCTGGAGTTTTGGATCCTAAAGCAACCAATCCATTCTCAAACAAGACAATGGCTGGCTCTGTAGTTGGCGGAATATTTTTCTCATTCCACCATTCCCAAACCATTTGCATTTCAGGTATATCAGCCATATCCCGATAATAATCTTTCCAATCAATATGTGCTTTTCTCATTTCTTCAAGCTTCTCTTGATATTCAGGATTTTCTGCTAGATTATTGAACTCCCAAGGATCTACTTGGGTGTCATATAATTCTTCTTGAGGTTTTGTTTCATCAAACCACCTTTCCTGATCAGGAGTCAATTCCCCCTCTTCATGGAGTTCTAATAGGTGAATCATTAAAGGATTATTTAATCGATATCTTATATTCTGATAGTTTGGTTTTTTGACCATATAGTTCCGGATATATTTAAAGCGTCCATCACTCACTGCTCTGACCCGATCAACCTCAGAATCCATCCTATCTCGGGCAGCATAAACATATTTTCTTGGTTGTGATTTTTGTGCTCCCA
The DNA here is from genome assembly GCF_024642405.1 of Algoriphagus sp. Classification (GTDB taxonomy): domain Bacteria; phylum Bacteroidota; class Bacteroidia; order Cytophagales; family Cyclobacteriaceae; genus Algoriphagus. The sequence goes on from NZ_JAHEBC010000303.1 coordinate 3,599, forward strand.
AAAAAGCTTGACCTTGCATAGTAGGATGGATTTTTATACCTACTAAAGAGAAGATGGTCGGTGCAAAATCTACAAAGCTAACCAGTTCATTAGTTACAGAACCTGGTTCTAGAAATGGAGCTTTAATAAGAAGAGGGATTTTTAAACCTCTATCATAAATCTCACGCTTGAAATAAGGCATTCCATCTCCATGATCTGAATAGTAGAATATAATCGTGTTATCATACAGTCCTGCATCTTTTAGCTCCTGAAGTAACTCTCCCACTTGAGTATCCATTCGCATGACATTAGTAATAAATCGGGCTATAGTATTTCTAGAAATGGAATCATCGGGATATACCGGAGGCACTTTCACAGAATCAGGATCCACTAAAAGAGGTTCATCAGCCCTTGCCCAAACCTGAGACTCATGAGAAATGGTAAGATTAAAAATAGAGAAAAAAGGTTGATTCGGATCAGGCCTATTTTTCCAATGAGCTTTAGAGCTACTTTCATCCCACATGGTTTTTGGTGCAACAAATTGATAATCCTCTTTGGAATTATTGGTAGTGTAGTAGCCAATCATTCTCAAATATTCAGGAAATCCACGCATACCTTCTGGTAAAACCACTGAGTAGGATTTGAAATTGGGAGGATAAGCATCCAGTGCATCAGCAGACATTCCTAGAGTTCGCATATTATGAGCTCCTATTGATGTTTGATATGCTCCTGTGATTATTGCAGCTCTGCTGGGGGCACAAACGCCAGCCGTAGAAAATGCATTGGTATATTTTAGGCTCTCTTTTGCAAATTGATCCAAGACCGGAGTTTTACCTCCAGTCCCTCCATAAGCTCCCAAATGCTCAGGGGACATATCTTCATTCACAATCCAAACAATATTTGGCCTTTCAGGATATTGAATATTAGTTTCAGTTTCGGTAGAACTGGAACAGGAAAAAATCCAAATAGCACCTAGTAACAGAAAGAAGTTCGAAGTATTGGCTAATGCTTTCATTTAAGAGTATTGAAGAAACTAAGAATTCAATAAGTTAGGATTTTTAAAAGAAAACCCAATGTAAATTTTGCGTCAATGCTTTATTCGGTATTTTCTTTCTTAAAATTATGTATCATACTCGAAACAGCTCTAATTTTTTCTATTTGGAATTAACCAT
>NZ_JAHEBC010000057.1 GCF_024642405.1 Algoriphagus sp.
TCAGAAACAAGAACAATCCAGGTCGCTTAATGAATATAAAGGAAATGCAATTATCATTTCAGCAAGCGGAATGGCAACGGGTGGTCGTGTTTTACATCATCTTTTTCATCATCTTCCTGAAGAAAAAAATGGAATTATTTTCGTGGGCTATCAAGCTGAAGGTACACGAGGTAGAAGATTGATAGAGGGTGAACCCGAAGTGAGAATCTATGGAAGGGAAGTTACAGTAAAGGCTAAAATCTATCAAATCGAAGGACTTTCTGCCCATGCAGATCAAGAAGAATTAATAGACTGGGCGGAAGGATTTGTGGATCGTCCAAAAATGACATTCATTATCCATGGAGAGGAAAAAAGTTCAACCGAATTGGGAAGGAAACTTCATGAGGAACTGGGGTGGAATACAATAATCCCTCAATATTTAGAGTCAATCATGTTGTTTGAGAATATTTAATTAAAAAATATGATTATCCGCAATGATGCCAGTCACCTTAAATTCTTTGCTTATCTGGTTGGAAGACCGAAGCAGCCTAAAATTTACAGTTGAGCTTATTTTGTATTGCATTAGTCTCCTTACTGGTAGAATTGCGGAAATACACATTATAAAATAAAATTTTTCCAAAATGAAAATGTTTTTGAAATTAATTGGGCTCTTTCTGATCGTATTAACCATGTCCAAATGTAAACCCTATGTACCAGAAGGGCAAGGAATTATAGGAACAGTCACTTGGATTGAAGGAAACCAAATGCCAATGATTCAAGATGGAGAGGATCCTTCAAAAGAGGCTAAAAAAGTAGAAAGGTCGATTCAAATTTACCCTCTTACCAATATCGCAGATGTAAAAGTAGAAGAAGGATTAATTACCTCTATCGCCTCAAAAAAAATTAAAGAAGTTAAAACAGATGGAACAGGAAAATATGCTATTGATATCAGTCCGGGAAGATATACCATACTTACGGTAGAAGAAAATGGACTATTTGCCAACATATTTGATGGAGAAGGAAATATCCAACCTGTTACTGTAAAAGAAAATGAATGGACTCTGGTGGATATACTAATAAACTATAAAGCATTCTATTAAAGCCAGAATTTACAATTTCTGATTTTCTATCCATTTCTAGTGGGCCCGGTTTAAACTCAATGTTTCAGGATATCTCTTGTCCAAACACCTTTATTCGAAGAAATTTAAGCTTTTGAATGTTGACATATCAACCTTTAGTAGAACATTTGTTCAGCAATATTTCAATAAATCTCAAAAATATCAACTTATTAATTATCAATATCTTACCTTTTATTTTTAGAGTAATTTAAAATTAATTAACTTTTTTTCACCCTCTCAAGCAACCATTTCAGAATGCTTTGCATCTACCTAATTGAAAGCCACTAGTAATGTTCAGCAGAACCAATTTTTCTACCGAATCAGGATTAATACAAGGATGCCTCAAGGGTGATCGGTCCGCTCAGCGCCACCTGTATGAAACCTATTCTGGAAAATTTCTGGCCATCTGCATTCGATATTTAAAAGATCGGGAACATGCTGAAGATGTGATGATTGAAGGTTTCATGAAAATCTTCGATAAACTACCCCAGTTTGAAAATAAGGGAAGTTTCGAAGGCTGGATGAAACGAATTATGGTCACTCAGGCTCTCATGACTTTAAGAAGCAATAGACATTTGATGATGGAAGTAAATATGGAAAATGATTCAGAGTTTAAGGATCACAACTATGAACTCACATCATTAGAGGCCGAAGAGTTGATGGAAATGGTAAAAGCGCTTCCTGTGGGATACAGAACAGTCTTTAACCTCTATGCAATTGAAGGTTATTCACACAAGGAAATCGCAGACCTTCTAGGAATCAATGAAAGTACTTCCAAGTCTCAGTTAAATAGGGCAAGGAATGTATTAAAAGAAAAAATTGCCAGTCTAATACCAAACGAAAGGAGAATCAATGGCTAAATCATCACATAAGTTGGATGAAGTTTTCAAGGAAAAACTTGACCAACATAGCATCAAACCCAGTGTGCTTGCCTGGGAAAGACTTGAAAGGAAACTTCCAAAAGAAACCAAAACCTATAAAGTTTACTGGTGGGCTGCGGCTGCTTCCGTTGTGATCTTGCTTTCTGCAGGCTATTTCTTATATCCTGTTATTTCATCCAATCCGGGAGAAACTATGCTGGCAACAAATCAGGAAGTAATAATTCCAGAAGAAAAAGAGGAAACTATTTCAACAAACCCAGAAAATATAGCTCCTAAAGAAATCAATGATGCAATTGAAGAAGAGCTGGAAAATACTTCAATCCCAAGCCAAGTTCAGGAAAACCCAAAAAAAGAAATTAATAAAGAGAAACCATCTAATACTCAGCCCAAAATTACAGAAGAAGTAGCTCCTAAAAATCTAATTGCAATGACCGAAACGCGAGAGGAAAAAGAGGAAATTACTCAGGTAATCATTCCAGAAGAGAAGCTTGAAACAAAGCCGTTGGTGGAACCAACAATGGAACTCCCAACTTTGAATCTGAAAAATGCTGTAGCAGAAAATACGTCGACAAAAGTTGAGGAACCTGCTTACCGCGTTAAAATTTTCTCTGATGGACTTAAGGAAGAGCCTAAAGACAAAAGTCTGATTGCCGGAATCGGTAAAACAGTAAATGAAGTCGGAGGGCTATTAGGTAAAGTAGACCAGGGATTTGCAGACTTGCAAGATGCAAAAAACAACCTCTTTACCAATTTAACTTCAAAGAAGGAACAAGCTGATAAATAAGAAACCACCAACTAGAAATCGAAATTAAATCATGAAAAAATACCTGTTATTATTCTGCCTGATGGCGCTGGTTCAAATCGGATTTGCCAGTACAATGCCATCCAATGACGTCTACAAAACTGTCATGAGCGACAGCGTTGTAGTAGAATTCGGAAAGTCCGGTAAAGTAGTCATCATTGTAGATAGCAAAGAAGACTTTGAAAAGCTAAAATTGATGAATATTAACCAGATCATCCGGGAATTGGATCTGGAAGAAAATGAAGATTCCGGAGAATTAACAATCGTAGAAATCAAGAAGAAAGACGGAACAACCAAAGAAGTGGTTAAAGTCCGTGAAGATTGGGAAGAAACAGAAGTTTACATTGGGGGGATGAGGATCCTTGTAGACGAATCAGGCGAAAACACCAAGGTCCGTGTAGAATCCGGACTAAAAAAGAACAGTGACCCTCCATTCAGAACCTATTTCAATTTAGATCTGGGAGTGAATAATTACCTGGATGGGTCGGGAAGTTTCCCAACGTCCGATAATCCTTATGCTGTAAAAGGCTGGGGAAGTTGGAATGTGGGTATAAACTGGATGGCTGCACAGAAATTGTCAAAAGGGTTCTATTGGGATTTCGGAATTGGATTCCAGTTTTACAATTTCAAATTCGAAAACCGTGATTATCAGGCTGTCAGAGGTGACGATATGATCGACTTTACCCAGCGTGTAGATGTGGATGGCTTTAAGAGTAAAATATCTGCCTCCTACATCACTGCGATGACTATGCTTGAGTTAGACTTTGGTAAAATGAATGATAACGGAAGAAAAGGATTAAGAATCGCTGCGGGGCCTTATGCGGGGTATAGACTCGGAGGACAATCGAAATATGTATACCGTGAGTTAGGAGGATCAGGCCGGAAAAAAGACAAACAAAATACCGGCTTATATTTAAATAATTTCAGATACGGAGTAAGAGGGGAAGTTGGAGTTGGAAGAATCACATTCTTCAGCACCTATGATCTAAACAACTTATTCCAAGAAGGAAAAGGACCTGAATTGAATCCAATCACTTTTGGAATAGTATTCTAACCGCGGGGGTCTAAGCCCTCGCTTTAAACCACTTTTATCAATGAAAAACCAACTATTACTATTACTACTTATCGTTTTTTCAATTAGCACAGCTTACGCACAAAACGATCCAGATACAGTCATTTATACTAAAGACAAAGTCATCAATGTCTTCGGAAACTCCTGGAAATATTCTAAGAATGAAGAAGGGAAATGGATCCTCGAGGTAGAGGAAGATGACCAAATTGAGGTCAAAGACCGTTATAAAACCAGAAAAAATAAGTTTCGCGCAGACTTCAATACAGAGCTCGGTATCAACTTAATCAATCCAACGGGAGAAATGCCGGATGTAAAACCTTGGGGTTCTTGGTATTACGCCATGAATATCGAGGGGATTTATAAGCCAGCTAGAAATTTCCATTTGATCTCAAGCATCGGTGTCAACTGGTATAATTTCAAATTAGAGGATAGAAGCCTTATCGCTGTAAAAAATCCCGATGGAATTACCTGGGAAGAATTTGAAGGTGGAACAGGAACCAAGTCGAAAATATCTGCTTCGTATGTCAATTTCACATTGGTACCTACTATACTCACCAATAACCAAAAGTTAAGATTAGGAATTGGAGGGTATGCCGGTCTGAGAATTGGTGGAAGAGGTAAGTTTGTCTATGATGACGAAAATGGAGATAAGAAAAAACAGTTTGAGAAATCAAATATGTATGTAGAAAACTTTAGATATGGTGCCAGAGGGGAGATAGGGGTAGGTGATGTCACACTATTCTTTAATTATGATCTAAACAACTTATTTCAAGAAAACCTAGGCCCTGAAGTAAATGCAATGAGTTTTGGAATAACCATCAGATAAAAAACTATGAAAACAATCTTTAAAATCAGCCCTGTCCTGTTTGCAATGCTTTTGTTTGCAACAGTAACTTTTGCCCAAAATGTCATCGTTGACACCAATAAATCTTATTCCAATATAAACAAAATTGAAGTAAGCGGTGGGTGGCTAGATGTCACATACGATGGTAGCTCAAGCTCGGAAGTAAAAGTAGATGCCTACCTTGAATCGAATGACGAAGATCAGGATATCATTTTTGTGACAGTGGGTGATGTACTAAAAATCTCCTATGAAAGAAGCAGTAGAAATAGTTCTTGGGGAAACAACAGAAACAAAGGATTTATCAAAATCAATGGACCGATTTCGATAGCCTTAGACATCAAAAACAGCTCCGGAACTATTTCAGTAGATGGAGTAAGCAATGATGAAACCATTCTCAGAGTAAGTTCTGGAAAAGTTTCAGCTTCAAACATCAAAGGAGATCTCAATGTCAAAGCAAGCTCTGGTTCTCTTTATCTGGACGAAATAGATGGGAATATTGTAGCCGGAGTTACTTCAGGAAATGCAGATATAACCAATGTCTCAGGAAATGTTGATTATGAATCCACCAGTGGATCTCTGGATGCTGATTCGATTGACGGGGAGCTCAGTGCTTCATTGACCTCTGGGAATGCCAAGCTTAGTAATATAGGCTCCTTAGGTGAATTGAAATTTACTTCCGGAAATATTAGGGCTTCAAATGCCGGTCTTTCTGGAAATACAAGATTGAATGGTACCTCTGGGTCTTTTAGAATTCAAACGCCATCAGATCTAAAGTCTTATAATTTCTCTTTGAGAGCATCTTCTGGAAATCTAAAAGTAGGAGGAATCAATACAGGAAAAAATTTAGAAATTGACAATGATGCCTCTGATTGGGTAAAAGGATCAATTTCTTCGGGAAACATTACCATAGAAAACTAAACCAACTTCATTTTAAAAAAGGGCATCAATCTTTAAAGGTTGGTGCTCTTTTTTATTCTGGTCTGGAAGCTGCAAGGATTACATCCCTATCTTCCTTTTTCAATTTCATTAACCTTCCCATTCTGTCAGGGGTTGGTTTTGCTAAGGAAAAAAATACTAATGTTACTGCGAACAAAATAACGAAATAAGGATTCCCATAGAACAACAAACCTGCTGTGGCTAATAAAGAAGAAATGAAGAGTAAGAAGAACCTCTCCTTTGTTGCATTGGAATAAACCTTTACTTTTTTAAGTAGCTCCTCGTAATGAAAGCTAGCTTTCAATTTTTTATGAAATAAAAAGTATTGTATAACCAAGAGAGCGGTTCCCCCACCGGCTAACATCCCATTGACAAAATCGGGTATTTCAGGAAGCTCCCAATCCAAATTACCTGAATTATAATACAGATAAACCATCCCGAAAAGAGGTAGAGCAATCAGCATTAAAATCAATACCAATTGCTCCAGGTTTTTATAAATTTTTCGAATTTCTTCGATATCCATTGTTTATTGCAATTACTCTATTCTGATCTTAACATTGTCAGTCAATGGTCTTCCGACGCAACAAAGAACATATCCTTCTTTGATCTCATTTTCACTCAGACCATCGTCTTCATCCATTTTGATCTCTCCACTGATCAATTTTCCTCGACACGCTGTACAAAGCCCACTTTGGCAACTAAATGGCATATTTAAGCTTTGATCCAATCCTGCCTCCAAAATAGTCTTATCTGGAGAAACTGAGACCAAATGTTCTTCTCCGCTTAATTCAATTGTCACATCTCTTGTCAAGCCCCCGGCAGTACTAGCCGCCTCATGAGCTGCCTCAGCAGCAGCAGAATAAAAACTTTCCTTGTGTATTTTCTCTTTTGGGATGAAAAGGGAGGAAAGAACATCCTGAGTTGTTTCAAGAATTCCCTCTGGACCGCAAATAAAATATTCAGTTTGAAAATCAGATTCGCCCTCTGCTGTTTTTACTAGATCAGAAAGCGTTTCACTTTTTAAGCGCCCCTTCAATCCAGTCCAGGAGTCAGTTGGCTGACTAAGATTATGGATCACATTCAGCTTCCCAGAATACTTATTCTCTAATTCGCCGAGTTCCTTTTTGAATATGATATGCTCTTCATGACGACTGCAATACAGCAAGGTAACTTTAGATTTGGGTTCGTTAGCCAAAACAGATTTCAAAATTCCCATGATCGGAGTAATACCACTACCCCCAGCTACCAAAAAGAAATGCTTCTGATTTTTTGAATGGAAATCTGTTGTGAAATGACCAAGAGGCTTTAGCACATTTATAGTTTTTCCAGGATGGATTTTTTCATTGAGAAAGTTTGAAAAAAGTCCTCCAGGCACTCGTTTGACAGAAATACCCGGAAAAGGATCTACATACGGTGAGGTACATAGACTATAAGATCTTCTTTGTTCTTTGCCTTCAAAATCTATAACCAAAGTTAAAAACTGCCCAGGTTTGTATTCCAAAAATGGCTCTGGTTGCTCAAAATAAATACTTACTGTATCCGCCGTTTCTTTTACTACCTCCCTCACTTTCAAGGGTAGATAAGCTGGTTTCTTAACTTCCTCCTTCTTTTTCTTAAATAAATTGAACATCCGAATTCTAAACTATTTTTTGTCTGTAATTGAGTTAGCAAAATTAACCTACTGCCACAAATAATCGCATTCTAGGAGGATAATTTCCAAAGCTTAACCCATTTTATGAGAAGAGGGTTCGGAAATATCCTACAAAAGTCCTGAAATCGGAGAGATAAGACCAGAATTATGGAGGCAAAAGGCTAAATTGCACCTTCCAAAATCAAACGGAAAATCCCAATGGAATTAAATGCGTTGACAGCAGTCACATCAGTTGATGGAAGATATGCCGGCAAAACAGCCCCTTTAAGAGCCTATTTTTCGGAATTCGCTTTAATCAAAAACCGAGTCCATGTCGAGGTAGAGTATTTCATCTCACTTTGTGAATTGCCTTTACCACAATTAAGAGATTTTGACCATGCTTTATTTTCTGAACTTAGATTAATCGTCGACCATTTTTCTTTAGAAGATGCCGAGAAAATAAAAGAAACAGAAAGAATCACGAATCATGATGTCAAAGCTGTTGAATATTTTCTAAAAGAGAAATTTGACAAACTAGGTCTGGAAGCACAAAAAGAATTTATACACTTTGGCCTGACTTCACAGGATATCAATAATACTTCTACCCCTTTGATGCTTAAAACTGGAATGAGAGAAGTAATTCTTCCTCAGTTAGAAGCCGTGATGTTGAAGCTAGAGGAAAAAGCCGAAAACTGGAAAGCAATTCCAATGCTGGCAAAAACCCATGGTCAACCTGCATCTCCTACTCGACTAGGGAAAGAAATCAATGTATTCGTGGTAAGGATTGAAAAGCAACTTGAGCTTTTTAATCAAATCCCATACACAGCAAAATTTGGAGGGGCCACTGGAAATATGAACGCACATCAGGTTGCCTATCCTGAAATAGCCTGGAATGCTTTTGCTGTCAAATTCGTCCGAGATTATCTGGGACTTGTGAGAAGTTTTCCGACAACTCAAATCGAGCACTATGATAACCTAGCGGCTCATTTTGATGGATTAAAAAGAATCAACACCATACTTTTGGATCTTTCCAAAGATATCTGGCAATATGTGGCAATGAATTATTTCAAACAAAAAATCAAAGCTGGAGAAATTGGCTCATCAGCCATGCCACATAAAGTCAACCCTATTGATTTTGAAAACGCTGAAGGAAATCTTGGTATCGCCAATGCACTTTTGGAACACCTTGCTGCAAAACTTCCTATCAGTAGACTTCAACGGGATTTGACAGACAGTACTGTTCTAAGAGTAATTGGAGTTCCATTGGCTCACATGGTTATTGCATTAGAATCTTTGGCTAAAGGACTGGATAAATTAGAGTTGAATGAAGCGGCAATTCATGCTGACTTGGATGATAACTGGGCTGTAGTTGCCGAGGCAATACAGACTGTATTAAGAAGAGAAGCTTTCCCAAAACCTTACGAAGCTTTAAAAGACTTGACCAGAACTAATTCAAAGATTACAGAAAGCTCCATTCGTGAATTCATTACGAATTTACCTATTTCAGATGAGCTAAAGGCAGAGTTAAACAAAATCACACCTTTTAATTACACTGGAATTTAAAAGTGATAGTTTAAAGAAAACATAAACCGAGGCAGCAAAGTCTCGGTTTTTTTATTTCGCTTAAATCAAAATCATTCAATAAATTCAAGCAAACACCTAAGCGCAATGATAAATCTCCTGAGAACCGATTCTTCTAATATTGATTTTCAAAACTTGGTTAAAAAACTAGATGACTATTTAGCAAAGATTGATGGAGAAGAAACTGCATTTTACTCTCAATACAATAAGATTGACAGCTTAAATCATGTGGTGGTTTTGTTTGAAAATGGTACTCCTATGGCCTGTGGAGCGATAAAGGAATCAGACCCAAATCGAATGGAAGTAAAGCGCATGTACACTTCCATCGATGCACGAGGAAAGGGATTTGCCAGTCAGGTTTTGTCTGAATTGGAAAAATGGGCGAGTGAAATGGGCTATAAATCTTGTGTTTTGGAAACCGGAAAAAGACAACCTGACGCAATCGGATTGTACGAAAAGGCAGGTTATAAAAAGATCCCAAATTATGGCCAGTATTATGGTATAGAGAATAGTGTATGTTTTGAAAAAGTTTTTAACCTATTCTAATTCACATGATTGAAATTTAGTGAAGGTGATTTTTCAGAAATAATTAATCCTTAATCCCAAATCCAAATTTCTCCACAAGAGCTTATTGAAGTAAAAAAAGACTCTACTTATTTCCTAACTATCTACTTGCAGAGATTATTAAAACTGTGAGTGAAGACACTCATAGGGGCAAAAGAAACGGCATAACTAGTAAAATTACTTCACTTTCGGTAAAAAGATCTCCGCTATCATGCATCGTGCACTTCCACCACCTAACTTCTCAATGGTTGGAATGGATGGGCTAATAATAGTAGTATACTTCTCTATCAATTGAATTTGCCCAATATTCAATGAATCCAAAGCAGTCTGAGACATAACCGTAAACTTCTCCCCTCCATCATTACTTACTTCCAACATATTCCCAGCGAAGCTGAACTTTTGCTTTGGGGTAATAGGAATCACTTTTTTCCCGGCTTTGGTAAGTGTCTTTTGAACACGCTGCTTTTCTGAGGCTTTCGGAATACTATCTAAACATACCACTGCCAAATCTCTACCTATATGCATCATCACATTGGTATGGTATATTGGGCTGACTTGACCATTGATTTCCTGAACAGCATTAAACCCTATTACTTCGTAGCCAAGAAGCTCCCCTACATATTTCAAAGGAAAGGGGTGAGTTCGCTCAGAATAACAAGCAAAAATTGACTTGCTGTCATGATCAAAAACCATACTTCCCGTTCCTTCCAGATATTGTTCATCGTTTTCAAAAAAACTCAAATCAATTATTTCATCAATTTGATACCCCTTTTTCATTAGAAGTTCAATTAAATCCTTTCTTCTCTCCAGCCTCCTATTGGGTGAGAACATTGGATATAATATCAACTTTCCATTTGGGTGGGTACTAAACCAGTTATTTGGAAAAACTGCATCCGTTTTAATTGGTTTTTCCGAATCTTCAACTACTTCTACATTGACTCCTTGATCTCTTAAAAGAGATACAAATCCATCAAATTCCTTTCTTGCCAAATCCCGAATTTCCAATGAAGTTCGCTGATCCTGCTGCTGATAGAAATTATTAGCGGCAGTTTCTTCATTAAAGCCAAAATTGGCCGGTCGAACCATCAGGATATTGGAAGATGTTTGCATACAAATTATTTTTTGGGGTATCGATAGAGAACCGGTTGAATTTCAAATCGAACCTCACTGATTGTATAAAAGGCTTCTCCAGCAGGTGTAAAACCTACTGCTTCACCTTGAGGCTCGGGAACATACGGTAGACGGAAAGGGTTTCTTGACAATGATTTCCCAATTTCTTCATCCCCTATTCGTTGCCAATAGTAGACCTCAAGGTAGTTTTTAATAATGATTTGGGCACCATCTTGAGAGATATCTCCTCCAACAGAACTTGTGATAGGAAGCTTCATTACTTCTTCCAAAACAGCCTCCCCTTCTTCAAACTTATCCGCAGGAAGTCTAAATAATGTGTTTTGTTTATCTCTCTTTGAAACAATAAAAATGTCTCCTGATAGCGGATCTACCATCAAAGTTTCCGCATCCATGGGGCCATCCGGAAATCTCAGATTAATCTTTTCAGGCGGCACTCGCATGGAAGGTTTTAGATGGATAGGTTCAGGTAATCTTAACACGGTAATGTATTCGTATTGAGCTGAATTATCCCCAATGTCACCCACATAGATACTACTTTGACCATCTTTCCCTGGCCCAACTGCGATATCTTCCCAGTCTCTATTTTTGGTGCCTAAAAGTTCGATTTCACCCAAAACATTCCCCAATGAATCTAATATATAAACTACTGGCTCTCCCCCGCTGTCATTGTGCACATAGACGAGATCTTGATGTAATTTGCTAAAAGCCAATCCACTCATTTCATTTAGTACGACTGAGTTTACAGTTTTTATTGGAATTCCATCCGAAAAAATCGAGTCAAGTGGAAAATCTTGAGCATTAATCGATTGTCCAATAGTGACTAAAAAGAGAAGAAGTGCAATTTTTTTCATTTGGATTTAAATAATCAGCTCTAAATTAGGTAAAACATACATTACACGTATACCCAACGAAGCAATTGACAATTTTGGATGAATAATAAAAGTAAAACTATGACTATGGATCCTCTTTTAAAAAAAATGACCTGGAAAGAAGGAATGAATATTCAGATTTGGAATTGCCCTTCAGAACTTCTTAACATAATTCAAGAATGGAAAAAAGAAGGTTGGGTCGATTCTAAAAAACAACCTGACTTTATGTTGGCTTTTGTGCAGAATGAAGAGGAGGTGAGAAAATATTTCTCTGAAATGCATGATTTAGTTCACGAGGATCAACAAATCTGGCTAGCATATCCAAAAGGGAGTTCAAAACGATATAAATCGCAAATAAATCGTGATTCAGGCTGGAGCTTTCTGGGTGAATTTGATTTCGAGGCAGTGCGCCAAATTGCAATCAATGAAGACTGGTCTGCCCTTCGTTTCAGAAAAACCAAGTTTATAAAAGTAATGACAAGAAAATTTAGTGTGAAAGATCAAAAAAAATGACAGCCATATTCCCAAGCAATTGGGAATACAGCTGTCATATGAGCTAAATACTGAATGGTAATTTATAGATTCTTTTGCCATTCATTTTATACATGGCATTTGCCAAAGCCGGAATAAAAGGAGGAACCGGAGGCTCCCCAACTCCCGTTGGTTTAATTTGGCTTTCTACGATATGCACATGAATATTTTTTGGTGAAGCCGGCATTCTTATGATTTGATAAGTATCAAAATTATCCTGTTGAACCTGACCTTTATCGAAAGTAATTGCTGAAGTTGTGGCCAAACTAGTTGCAAACTGTGAACCCCCTTCAAATTGGGAGCGAATTCGGTCTGTGTTCACTGCAACTCCACAATCCACAGCATAGTGCACATCAGAAATTATAGTTTTTCCATCGCTTCCCTTTTCTAAAATCACGACACAAGCCACATAGGTAAGAAAGCTTTTATGTGCTGCAAATCCCATGATTTTTCCCGCAGCTTTGTTTGCTGTCCAATTAGACTTTTCGGCTACAGTACGGATTACATTTTTCATTCTTCCTGTATTCCAAGGATAATTCTCTATTTGCTCTCCATAATTCTCATAATTACCACCGACCATCTCCGATTGGAATGAAATGTCTTTGTCTTCACCAAGGAGTTCAAGGGCATTTTCTATAGGATCTTTACCTCTGGCTTCTGCGATTTCATCCATCATTGCATGTATTGCAAATGCATGATGAATATTACTCACAGAACGAAGCCAACCAATTCTTGTGTTCCCAGTGGATTCATGTGATTCAATTCTGATATTTGGCACATCAAAGGGAAAATCCACACAACCCAATCCCATTTCACCGTCAGATGGATGCAATTCATCTTTGCTACCGGTGGACCCAATCGCTGGAAAGACAGTATGATGATTCCAACCTGTTAATTTCCCGGATGAATCTAAAGTTGCTTTAATTCTTTGGGCACTATGGGAATGGAAAAAGTCAAAATGTAAATCATCTTCCCGGGTCCATTGAACGCGGACTGGAGATTTTGCAGCTTTAGAAAGTATAGCAGCTTCCACCACAAAGTCTGGCTTAGACTTTCTTCCGAAGCCTCCTCCCAAAAGGGTTACATTAATTTTAACATTGGCTACATCGGCTCCAATTGCTGCAGCCACCGCTCCCCTAGCCCATTGTGGGTGTTGAGTAGGTGCCCAAACTTCACAGGAACCATCTTCTTTATAGTCAGCAATCGCCGCCGGTGGCTCAATTGTCCCATGTGCATAAAAAGGAGCTTCATATGTTCTTTCAATCATTTTGGAAGCAGCGCTACTTGCTGAGGAAAAATTACCTCGCTCCCTTCTAACTTTTCCGTTACTCTTGGTGCTTTGAAGCATTTCTGCTTGCTGCTGGTCGGAATTATAATTTTGATTTTCTCCCAAATCCCATTCAATTTCCAACGCATCCCGTCCTTTAATAGCCGACCAGGTATTATCTGCAATTACCGCTACTCCCTCAAGTGCCTTATCCAGTCCGGGAGGAAATCCAGAACCTTCAATTTTAACTACTTGTTGTACTCCAGGGATTGCCAAAGCCTTTTCATCGTTAAAAGAAATTATTTTTGCACCGATCACTGGAGTCCTTTTTACCACTGCAATTTTCATGTTTGGCAAAACGACGTCAGCTCCAAAAACGGCTTGCCCCATCGTAATATCTTTCAAATCATAAATCGCTACATCTTTCCCTATTAATTTATAAGCAGAAAATTCCCTTAGCGTTACTGATTCAGGTGCAGGTACAGGAATGTCTTTTAATTTATCTGCCAGCTCACCAAAGCTGACTTTTTTACCAGTTCCGACATGGATTACATTTCCATCTTGTGTATCACATTCAGAAGGCTCCACTCCCCAATCAGCCGCAGCAGCAGAAATTAACATATGCCTTGCTGTGGCACCAGCTTTTCTCATTGGCTCGTAAAACATTCTTACAGAGAAAGAACCATCCGTGTTTTGGTTTCCATATTTGTCTTCGTCTCCTTCGGCCTGTATAATTTTTATTTTTGACCAATCGGCTCCAAGCTCATCTGCCATGATCTGTGGAAGGGTGGTCCGGATTCCAGTACCCATTTCAGACCTATGAGCAATGAGAGTTACCTCGTTATCTGAATTGATACTGATATACACATTTGGAGCAAAAGTGATGGTCTCACCTTTAGGCCCGGAGCATTGGAAGTTTACCCCTAATAATAGTCCCCCAGTGGCAAGGGAACCAAGTTTTAAAAAGTCTCTCCTTGAGGCTGCAAAAACCTTACTTTGGTCTTTTCTATCTTTATTTTTTAGAAATGGTATAGTCGAAAACATGATTTTAGAGTTAGGTGGAAAGGATTAAAGTGATTTTGAAGCGGTCATGATGGCCTCTTTGATTCGATTATAGGTTCCACATCTGCATAAGTTACCAGCCATAGCCTGCTCAATTTCCTCTGCTGAAGGATTGGCATTTGAATTAAGCAAAGAAGCGGCATTCATAATCTGACCAGACTGACAATAACCACATTGAGGTACGATGTGCTCCACCCATGCTTTTTGAACAGGATGATCTCCATTTTCAGAAAGTCCTTCGATAGTGGTGATTTCACCCTCACCCACTGATGAAACCGGAACAGAACAAGACCTTACTGCGACTCCATCTAAATGGACTGTACAGGCACCACATAATGCCTGACCACAACCAAATTTGGTTCCTTTCATTCCCAAGAGATCTCTGATTACCCACAAAAGTGGCATATCCTCTACGGCATCCACCTCTTTGGACTCTCCGTTAATCATTAAGTTATATTTAGGCATATTTATAAGGTTTTAGTAAATTCTAATTCATTAGGATAAGTTAATCAAACTCCTATCAAATTCCACTTTTCTCGATAAGGTCTGAAAAGCAATTGATTTGCAGTCTCGTTATTTTTGAAAAGTTCCTTTTTGGAATTCCACTTCAATTCTTCTTTTAGTTTAAATGAAATCAGCGCCAAATGCATCGGCAATGTCATACTTCGTGCATATTCCAGATAGGATTCCGGTTGGGTCTTTGCTTTTACAGCATCGATAAAATTCTGTTGATGCCCCGGAGATCTAATGATGGTTTTTGGGATTTCAGGAATATCATCCATTACTTGTCCATCAATTCGTATTTCTCGAGTTGAATAGTCGCAGATTAATGTTCCTTTTGTTCCTTCAAAATAAGCTCCGATACCCCTTCCTTCAGCGCCTGGCACATCCGGTGGAATTGATGTCCAATGAAGGTCTAGTTTTTTGAATTTAAAATCCACATCGATCCATTTCGGAGTATCGCCGGCTCCATCAGATTTTTCTCCATAAGCCACTACTTTTTTTAGACCAGAAGGGGATATTGACCACCAAACAATATCTGCAATGTGGCACCAGAAATCCTGAAAAACACCTCCGGAATATTCCATAAAATAACGGTAACTAAAATGACACTTTTCTGGAGCATAATCGGAATAAGGAGCTGGGCCCAGCCACATATCCCAATCTAAGTTTGGGGGTGGGGCTTGAAAGTTTAAAACTGGAATTAAGGGCGGCTCTCCAGTCTTCCAAAGGCGTACAGTTTTAACCTTACCTAAAACTCCGGATTGGATGATTTCCACAACCCGATGATAATTATCACCAGCATGAATTTGAGTCCCCAATTGAAAAATTCTTCCCGTTTCTTTCTGAGTTTCAAGCATTAATTTTCCTTCCCTTTGAGAATAAGAAAGGGGTTTCTCGCTGTAAACATCCTTCCCTGCCTGAAAGGCTAAAATAGTAATTTGGGCATGCCAATGATCCGGTGTCGCTATAGTCACGGCATCAATATCTTGTCTTTCCAAAACTTTTCTGAAATCGGAATAAAGCTCTGCTTTCGTATCTGGATGGATTTCTTTTAGCTTCGCCAAAGCTTGTTGGGCATGGAGTTCATCCACGTCACAGAGAGCCACAATTTCTACCTCAGGTAAATTAGCAAACCAATTCAAATGATTTAGTCCCATTCCACCCAAACCAATATGAGCGATTCTGACTTTATCTGATGCTGCGGCATGAACTCCCCGAAATGGCAAAAACTGAAATCCTAATGCTGAAAGAGCAGAGTAACGGATAAAATTTCTACGATTTAGTGGTTTATTCATGTTTGATAAGGTTGGGTAAAAAATTACAGGAATAAATTACTAAATCTCAGTGATTTTTACGTCAATCAATAATAAAATCATCACGTATACATATTTATTAAAAATAAGTAACTGATTATGAAGGAAAAAAGGGGGTTGAGAGAATAAATACCAAGATTTTTATGAAATGGGTTTGGATTAAATAAGTTAGCCTCCTACATTTGCAACACCAATTCGGAAAATGCTCCGAACGAAGTAATAAATTCCTCCTTAGCTCAGTTGGTTAGAGCATTTGACTGTTAATCAAAGGGTCCTTGGTTCGAGCCCAAGAGGAGGAGCAATTAAATAAGCAGACCTGTTGAATATCTTATTCAGCAGGTTTTTTTGTTTATTTCTTTTTGGGCGAGAAGCCTGTCCCGATGAAGGAGCGAAGCGATATCGGGAAGCCCAAGAGGAGGAGCAAAACCTGATACGACAGTGTCAGGTTTTATTGTTTAAGTTGCTAGAAATACTCCCAAGGGTATTAATCAGAGGTTCCAATCCCAAGATTATTTTTTAAAAACTTAAGTGTACTCGTCACTTATTCCAAACAAACCACATCTCCATCTCACCTTTACCTTTTGCCTCAATCTTACCACGGCTTTCAAAAATAAATTGAGGGTCATCTTTTAGCATGTTATAGGTCATTTGGCTGATATTGACCTTACCCAGCTCACCACTACTTTCCATACGACTGGCAGTGTTCACAGTATCTCCCCAAATATCATATTGAAATTTCTTTACCCCCACTATACCTGCTACTACCGGACCTGTATGAATGCCTACTCGCATCTCGAACGCAGGCAGGCCCTTCTTTTCCCGATCTACTTTACGCTTGCCGATAAACTCTTGCATTTCCAAAGCAGCCTTCACGGTATTAAGAAGAGAAGCATCAAAAGGCACTGGTAGGCCCCCTGCTGCCATGTAGGCATCTCCTATAGTTTTGATCTTCTCAATGCTATATTTCGCCACAATGGAATCAAAAACCTCAAAACAACTATTAATTTCAGCTACCAGATCCTGAGCCTTCATTTTGGAGGATATTTCAGTAAATCGTATAAAATCCGTAAAGAGAATACTTACCATATCATAGTCACGGGCATCTGCTTTCCCTTTGTTTTTCAGCTCTTCCGCAATTTCCTCAGGAAGGATATTCAGGAGTAAACTTTCTGATCGGTCACGCTCTTCCGAAATGATATCTCTTGATTTCTTGATGTATCTATTTCTATTATACAGACCACCGGCTAATAGCAATAGTACTACTCCGGAGCCTATGGCAATATTTCTTGTCGTATCCTTTTTCCGCAACTCTTTTTGGTAAGCCAACTCAATGACTAGAGCTTCTTCTGCCTTCATAACACTGTCTTGAAATGCCTTTTTCTCATATGAATAGGCATATTCCTGACGAATCAACCTCATCTGGTTCTCTTCATTTCGCGTGCTATCGGTAAGTAGGACAAAAAGCTCGTAGTTTTCTACGCTTTTGGCTAAATCACCTTTCTCTTTGTATGCTTTGGATAGATAATTTGATGCGTTCAATACAGGGGCTATAGTACCCGTTTCCTTTCCGATTTCTTTAGCTTTTTCAAACTGCGAGATCGCTAATGAAGATTTCCCAAGCTCCATATAAACTCGACCAATCTCAACCATACTATTCGCAGCGCTTTGGCTATCTTCCATTTCGAGTTGAAGAGAAAGCGCCTGATTATAATTCACTAGTGCCTTATCATATTCTTTAAGCTTAAAATCTATTAAGCCATAAAAATTATACATAAGTGCTTTACCCTGAATATCTTCTATGGTTTTATAAATTTCTGCACATTGGTCCAGAAGAGAGATTGCCAAATCTTGGTTGCCCTCCCTTATATGAATTTCAGCCATGTTCAAAAAACAGTCGGCTTGTCCTATTTCATAGCCCAGCTCTTTATGGATGACTAACGCTTCTTCCAAATACCTCATCGCTTCCTTGGTATCACCGAGGTCTTTATTCACGATACCAATATTGTTCAATTGAGTCGCCATGCCCCTTCGATACCCATTTTTTTCGTGCGCCTTTAAGCTACGCATGTAGCTATCGATACCCTTTGCATAATCCCCCTGATCGGTATAGATATTGCCCATATTTCCATAGATA
>NZ_JAHEBC010000058.1 GCF_024642405.1 Algoriphagus sp.
TTACTGTTACCGCTCCACCAAGTGCCGGAACCTTGAACGGTAACCAAGCAATTTGTATTGGTGGATCTTCTACCTTCTCATCCACTGTCACTGGTGGTTCTTGGGTATCAAGTGATGCCTCCATTGCAACTATTGATCCCTCAACAGGGGATATTACAGGTATTGCTGCAGGGACAGCTACAATGACTTATACCGTGACTGGAACCGGTGGATGTGCCGATGCCACCGAAACACGGGATGTTATTGTCAATCCTCTTCCAACTCCAACTTTTGATGTTGAGCCTTTAGCAGATGTTTGCGTAGGCAGCTCTGTTACCTACACCACTCAATCCGGTGGGGGAGAATCAAATTATATATGGTCTATTCCTGGAGCTCCTGGAAATGATTACAACATTACTGCTGGGGGTACGGGTAATTCAGATGCTACAGTGACACTTACTTGGTTAACTGTAGGTTTAAAAGAAGTCTACGTCTATTATGAAGATGTAAACGGTTGTACCCCATTAACTTCTGCTTTTAACGCTATCACAGTAAATCCTTTACCTACACCAACATTTGAAGAAGCTCCAACATCTGATGTTTGCGTTGGCACTACTGTTACTTACACCACTCAGTCTGGAGCTGGATTATCAAATTATGTTTGGTCTATTTCCGGAATACTTGGAACAGATTATTCCATAACAGCTGGTGGTACAGGTAATACAGATCATTCAGTAACACTAACTTGGTTAACAGAAGGTCCAAAAGATGTTTATGTCTATTATGCGAATGAATTCGGTTGTACCCCAATAAATTCTGCTTACAATACTATCAATATTATCCCGCTTCCAATTCCAACATTTGAAACGGAGCCGGGAAATCAACTATGTGAACAGGATGTTACTACCTATACGACCCAAGCTGGAAAAACTGATTATATCTGGAATATTCCAGGTACTGCAGGAACGGATTATACAATAACTGCTGGTGGAATCAGCAGTAACAATGAAAGTGTCTCTATTCAGTGGTTAACTACTGGAATAAAAACGGTTACAGTAAGCTATACTGAACCTGCAACAGGTTGTATAGCTACTAGTTTGGCAACTTCCAACACAGAGGTTAAACCATTTGCAACTGTCGGTCCAACTTCTGTCTCCTATCCAAGCGTTTGTATTAGTAGCCCAGTCTTGACTCCTTTTACCCAGCCAACAACAGGGGTGACCGATATTGGAACTCCAGTTGGCCTTCCTGATGGTATCACAGCTTCGTTTGATATTAACACAGGACTAATCACATTCTCAGGTACTGCCACTACCCCAACAGTTGGAGCGCAGCCATATTCAATTCCATTAGTTGGGGATTGTATAAATGGATTAGAGGCTACTGGTACAATTGAAGTTTCTCCAAACTATACGCTGTCTTCGGTCAATTCAGTTTCCGCAACATCTATAGGAGGTTCTGCAACGGTTACTATTTTTGGAGATACTAATATCCTCTCAAATGGAATTTATGAAGTCACCTATGAAATAGCTGAAGGATCCGGTTCTTTTACGCAAGTTGGTCCGGTGAATGTCTCAGTTACTAATGGAAAAGGAAGCTTCCTAACAATTCCTATTAATGATAATACTGAAACATATACAGTCAAGATTTTAAGTCTTAAAAAGACAACTGATCAATGTACCGTAACGTTACCAGATCCCCCAACTACCTATTTCGGAATCTGTGCTGCGGTATATTCTACCAATGGAACATTTTATGTTCCAGCGAATGTGTATTCTATTACAATTGAAGTATATGGTGCAGGAGGAGGTGGTAACAGCGGTGTTGGAGGAGGTGGAGGTGCTTATTCCATTCGAACAAATATCCCTGTTACTCCTGGTGAACCGCTTGGCGTTTTTGCTGGACAAGGTGGAGGACAAGGAGCTAGTGGTGGAACAAGTTATGTAACTAGAGATTCTAACATAGCAAATCAACTCGCTAATAGTTTAGTATATGCTTATGGTGGCAACACTAATTCTTCAGGGGCATTTAGCCAAGGAACTGGTGGATTCTTCGATTCAAGATATTCTGGATTTAATGGTGGAAGTTCCTCAGGAACCAATGGTGGTGTTGGAGGTGGTCCATTAGGAGGATTAGGTGGTAAAAACAGATTTAATGGAAACTCTCCAGGAGGTGGCGGAGGAGGATGGTCCGGTGGAAAGGGTGTTGGTGGAAATGGACTTATCGTTATTTCCTACTCATGCCCAGATGCAGATGAAACCGATTGTATTACAATTATAGATGATGGGTCAAAATCTGGCTATACAGTAATAGAATATACTTGTGATGATACTTGGACCGCTCCCGAAGGCCTTGCAGAATTTACTGTTTTCGTTGGTAGCGGTGGAGGTGGCGGAGGAAGCGGTGAAGGTTCTGGTGGTGGTGGATCAGGGTCTATGATCGTTCAAACCTTCTCAACAACAAATCCTTATGGATTACCTGCAGGCACTGATTTTGGAATAGTAGTTGGCAATGGAGGACCAGGAGCAATTTTTGGTGAAAGACCAGGTACTGCTGGAGAACCTTCTGAATTTACCGGTAATATTGATGGTAATTCAATTGATATTTTTGTAGCAGGTGGAGGTGGCGGTGGTTCCCAAATTATCAATGCAGGAGGGCATGGCTCGTCTGGAGGTGGTGGTGGAGCTACTCCTGCACCAAATAAATCGTTTGGATTAGGTGGTAATGCTATACCACTCACCTTTACTGGAACTCCTGACGCTGTATATAGTGGTAATCCTGGAGGAAATGGCGATTATAATGATCCTCAAGATGCTATTGCCGGTGGAGGTGGGGGTGGTTTGGTCCCTTGGAAGTTACCTCCAGCTAATGATGGCCAAAATGGGAAGGCAGCAGGCGCTGGTCAAGGAGAAGGAGGTAGAGGAGGTGATGCAATCAACCTGGCTCTTGGAGACTCACTCCGTTATTACGGTGCAGGAGGCGGTGGTATCGGCGAATACTTTAATGGAACAGAAAAAATTGGCGAGGGGGGTAGTTCGTTGTTAGATGGAACCAAATTGGGAGGCGATGGAAATTTAGATATATTAAATACAAACGGGATTGGTTATTCAGGAGTGGATAAAACTGGATCTGGTGGAGGTGCTGGCTATAATGGTGGTGGAAAAGGTGGAGATGGAATCATTTATATAGTTTATAGAAATTTCCGAATCCTCGAAGTCGAATACCTCTATTTCGAAGCTAAGTATAACCCTGAAAATCGCAGCGGCGAATTAACTTGGGCTACGGCTAAAGAATGGGAAAATGCAAAATTCGAAATTGAACGGTCTATCAATAACTCAAACAATTGGGAAAAAATAGGTGAAGTTGAAGGTCAAGGATATGCAGATTCACAATCGGAATATGCATTTACTGACCAAAATCTCCCAACCTCAGGAGGGAATGTGTTCTATCGATTAAAGCAGGTCGATTTTGACGAAACTTATTCTTACAGCGTAACCCGTTCGATTCAAGTTCCTAGTCTAATAGGAAAAACCAATTGGATAATTTATCCAAACCCAAGTGAAAATAGATCTATTGTGACTGTTGGTCTATTAAATCTTTCAAATTATAATGATGAACCTATTTTGGTTAGAATTTCGGATGTAAAAGGTATTCTAAAAACCTATTCGGCAACCTCTGTTGAAGAAGTAAACATCGTCGTAAATTCGTACCTAAACGATGCAATTTCCGGAATGTACATAGTCCAATTAATTTGGGGAGATCAAAGTGAGCAATTGAAAGTGATTAGGAAATAACGAAAGATATTAAAAAGAAAGTCCTTTGAGCTTGAGTTCAAAGGACTTTCTTGTGTTGAAACATATTTGCAATATTTTTACTCCTCCTCTTCTTCCTTTCTTTTAGGGTCTTTTGGTTGACCAAGGCCTAGACTTCCTTTCAATCCACTAAAGGTTGCTCGCCACCATCCACCAAAAATAAATTTTGATTGATCTCGCTCAAAATAAATTCTTGAATTAACCCTCCTATTTAAAAATTTTCGTGGATTATCATTTTTTACAACAGTATTAGCTAAGAAAGTCATCACATTGAGTTTCCCCGTTCCTCTCTCCAAGGTCAAGCTATCCAAAAACTCAATCTTTAAATCCTCATAGTGGAAATCCATTTTACCTCTTGCTACATCATCATTTACTTTGAAATTCCATTTCCCATCTGTTACTTTCCCATCCAAGACTCTTATAAATACTCCTTTTGTCACCATATTATTAACAGACCTTAGATCAAATTCACCCATTTCTATATCTACTTCCATAGGATAGGGATCTTCATAAAACATCTTGGCTTTCAACTCAACATCGCCTTCTCCCATAATTTTTGTAGTAGCACTGACTTGTGTAGACTTTAAAGGAAAGTCTTCTCCCTCTTTCGTCATAATAAAGGGAGCCATTACCATGTTCAAATCACTAAAGTAAATATCTCCTGGTAACATTGCCTTAGGGCCAAATTCTTCATACCTGATAATTCCACCTCTTATCAATATGGAATCTATCATCATATCAAATGGAGCATTTCTCAATAAAGCCTGAGGCATAGGCTTATAAACTCCTTCTTTTTGTGGAAGCCTTTTGTCACGAAAAATCTCTATTTCCAGGCTATCTAAAATAAGTCCCTGAGCTTTAAATTTTTTATCCAGAAAATACTGGTTGAAATCAATGTTTTCTATAGTTAGTTTTTGAACTTTCCCATCAATCGCATCGGCTTGATAGATTTGTTTGTTCAAATAATTATATCTGCCAATGGATGGACCAAAACTCATATTTTCAATGATCAGGTCCTTTTCATGGAAGCTAATTTTTCCTATCTCAATTTCGTTCAGGCTATCTTTACTCAAAAAATGATAGTTGGAAAGAGAGAGGCTCAGATCTTTTTCAAGGAGTAATTGAGGACTTAATTTTTGATCTTTACCGATAAGATCAAAATTCAAATCATCCAATTTGAAATTCACACCCTCGAAAGCTAATCGATCGATTGGACCAGTTTCCTTATTATGCAAGGCAAACCTGCCGTTTTCGATAAGTACATCTTGAAGAAGAATGGACTGAATTAATCCATCATTATTTTTTGTGGAAGCTGTTTTTTCCGACTTCTTTTTTTCAGCTGAATCAAGATAAATAGCTATCAAAGGATTAGTCATCTTGATTCTTTCAAGATTGAATATTCCAGTTTCCTGTATCTCTTTTAAGGTATTATTCTCAATAGAAAGACTCTCAATTTTAGCAGAAATTATAGGGGATCCTGGTGCAATTTTGGTACTCTTTGGTACAATCTGAAAATCAGAAAAAACAGTAGCATCTACCGAATTATCCACATTCACACTAGAAAACATAATAGTATGTAAACTATCCGGAAGGGCAAATGAAAAATCCTGAAGAGATAGATTGATTTCCGAAAATAGCCCGGAAAGATCCTCCTTTGTATTTGTAGCGGAATCAAAATTAAAGCCATTAATACCGAGATCGAAGTTTGTCAGAATAGATTGAGCCTCACTGGTTCCTGATCTGAAATTAATTCCCAAAGTAGAACTTACTGCTTCTATTGAATCTATTTTCACCAATTCCACAGATTTCGGTAAAGACCTTTTCCTTTCTGACTGATTCAGATTTTCATCATTTTCATAATCTTTATCAATCTCAAGATTGATTTTTCCACCGGTCACTTTTAGATTATTGAGTTCAAGTCTATTTTCAAATAAAAAAGATTCTATATCAACACCCTTAAAGGCAACTTGAGGCAAATCAAGTGAAAGTGCAATTTTATTTTTAAGATCGGGGCCCGGTAATAGTTCGAGATTCTCTATAATAATTGTTTGATCCAAAGAATTATAATTCAATCCAGTTGTGGAAGCTACATAATTACCTTCTGCGAGATTAAAGGCATAATTTTCTAATCTCAAATCAATCTCTTCGGAAAAAAATGTTTTATTCTCTCTAATTGTACCAACTTCATCCACATAAAACCCTTTTAATTTGAGGGATAAATTTTCTTCCTGAAACGTAATATCTTTTTGACCCGAATAATTTTCGTATTTAAGCTTCCCTTGAGAAAAATTTAAAGAATCTATTTCAATCTTTTTAAAATACGAAGTAATAAGATCTCCTATTTCGTCGCTAGAATCTATCGAAGATGCTGATTTTGAACTTTGTTTCTTTCGAAACCGAATCATAGACAGCTCAGGTTTTGGAATCAATATCTGCTGAATTTCCAATCTTTCTTCTTCAAAGGCAGCTCTTACATTAAATCCTTCAGCCCTGAATTCAGGTATTTGAAAATCTAGGATTACACTTTTATCATAAGTGTCAAGAACTTGTTGAACCTGATTGGAATTTTCGGGTCTAATAATCAAACCACTAATGGACAATAAAGAATTTTTTGAGTCAATTGTGACATTATCGGCCAAAAACTCATGCAAATTATCCCTCAGTTTCAACCGGTATTTGTCTAGGCTTAAAACCAAATCTTTTGCATATAATAAATCATTTAATGACTGAGACGAGTTCGGCTGAATAAAAACCTCGTCTAATTCCAGACTAAAGCTTTCAAAGCCAATATCATCACTTCTCTCCCCTGCTTCATTTTTAAATTGAATTTTACCGTCATCCAAATCGAATTTTCCAATTTTAATACCTGATAAAAAACCCTCAAGTAAATCTTTTACAGACACATTTTGATTAGAGACCTTATCCTTTTTTCTCAATTCGATGATTTCTACTCTGGGTGAATTCAGCTTCATTTCATCCATTTCAAATTTCCCCTCATTGTAAAGTAGCTTAAGATTTGCTTTTGTAAGGGCTAATTTTGGAAGGGAAATTTTTATAATTTGATTTGGATCTTTCCCAGCGAGGAACTCATCTCTAGGTTGAAAACTAAAATTTTCTATATCTATTTCATCTTTAAAGGAGGAAACTGAGATTTTTTCCCCTTTCAGTACATGTATTTCATCGGATAAATAAAGACTTGCATCTTGGATTTCCATGGAGGCATCCTCTCCATAAAAGAATTGATTTACCTTTTTTGATTCATCATTCCCTAGGTAAAACATGATCATTTTAAAGTCAACATCCCCTATTTCAATCCTATTTCTCAATGTATCTATGGCATTAGAGGTGACGAACCTACCCCTGTTTATAGATAGCTCTTTAATAGATACTGATTCCAATAAACCATCTATCAGTTCATTTAGATTACCGGTACCAGTACTATCTTTCTCGGCAATAATCAATTTTTCAACTTTGAAATGAGGGTCATCAAGAACAATTTCATCGATTAAAACACTTGATGTCATAAAAGCTCTATTCAAATCCACATTTCCAACCCTCAATTGATCCAGTTCTACTGAATAATAAGATTTACTTTCTTTTGACTTATCAGGAACCAACGCAAAGTTTACGAGATCTAAACTGTTTTCTAATGAGCTGACAAAAACCTTATCAGCTAAAATTCTGTGTACATTATCCGGTAAAGAAAAACTTACTTTTTCCAAATCAAATTCAAAACCCCTCGCATTAAACGGTGTTTCCCAAACTTCCTTTGTAGTTAGGTTAATATCTTTAACCAATAATTTTGTGTTTTGGGCCTTTAATGAGTTCTCACTTAAAAAATTAAGAAAAAACAAATCAGCATGGTTTATGTCCAAGGTTCGGATTACCAAGCCATTAAGTTTCATATCTGAAATACTTTTCTTAACCTCATTTTCCAACTTTTTGATGGCAGATTCTTTGGTTCCTTTTACGGAATCTTGCGCTACTACTTCCCCCTTTGAATTTAAAGGCAAGTTCATATTGATGTTTGGGTTATCAAATTCCAGCGTTCCTATATAAAAAATATTATCAGAGAAGCTGTACCAGAGTCCTTTAAAAACCAATTCATCAAGTGAAAAATCAAACAAAGTCTGCCCAGGTTTTGCAACAACTTCCTTTGCAGGTTTCATTATAATCCCATCTAAAAATATTCCTCTCCTTAACAGAGAAATGTTTATTCTATTAAATTCAATGTTATAAACATCTTCTGTGGCGTCGTTTATTTTATTCCTTGCCCAATTGGATAAAAATATATTTGACCCAAAATAGATGACAAATTCCAGAAAAAGCAGGAATAAAAAAGCTATCATAACCCATCTCAGAATTTTCTTTCGGAATGGATGAGCCGATTTTTTTCGATTTTCTTTTTCTGACATTCCCTGTAAATTTAAACTAAAATAATTATTATAAATGAAAATTTACTTGGGAAAAGATAAGATGAAATTAAAAAAGCAACACTTTCGCGTTGCTTTTTTTGCTGTAGGAGAAGGATTCGAACCTCCACGAGGTAGTTAGGCAATAGTCCGGTTTGAATTACGCTTTTTTCTGAATTCCTCACCCTCGAGACAGGAGGGCTTGTCTGCCAATTTCAACATCCTACAATAATAGTTTACTAGGCAAAATAGGTTTGAGAGTAAATACTTCAATATTTACTTTTAAGAAATAAAGGCACTTCATATCGAAATCAAAAATGAAAAGAAATTCAATTCTGACTAAAAGTATTTGCTGGGCCTTTTTGGTCAACTTCTTTAAATTGATTGTTCAAAATTAGAAATACCATTGGTTTATTAAAATTTTGACAATAAATTATTTTATTTTTTACATTATATTTATAATATAAGCGTGTTCATTAGATTAATGGAAATTAAACTTCTAATTATCGCTAATTTTTACGGATTTGCTAATATTTCTTTCATTGTTAGATATACCATATTTTATATGGTTCTATTACACATTATCCAAATAGTATTAATTCACAAAAAGTTTGGACATAAAAAAAACCATGAAACAAAATTCCATGGTTTTAGTCAATTAACAATAAACCCAAAATAACCTGCTGTAGGAGAAGGATTCGAACCTCCACGGAGTAGTTAGGCAAATTTACGAGCTCGCTAAATGCTTTATCCTATAGCCTCCACCCCCGAGACAGGAGGGCTTGTCTGCCAATTTCAACATCCTACAGTATGAATCTTTAAAGACCTTTTGTCTTTGTTGATGATTCAAATATAGGTACATACAACTTGTTTTTGCAAATTATATAAAAAATATTATGAATTTTTACAGTATTTTTAACGAAAGCGATTTTTAAATATCATATTGTAAATTGAAGCAATGATTCATAGTGCTATTTTGCCATTTTTTCAATTTTGAATTCTACAATTACATTTAATTGATTAAAAAGTCGATTTTATTACGTTATTATCAAGAAATAGATTCTTTATTTAAGCAATTGACAGAAAATTATTACTCAAAGTTGACATAAGACTCCCATTTTTCTAATACAGATTGAAAATCTTCTGGTAAAGAAGCTTCAAAATAAACTCTTTCCTTGGTAGCTGGATGTACAAATCCTAAAGACATTGCATGCAAAGCTTGTCTTGGCATTAGATCAAAACAGTTTTGAACAAAAGTTTTATACTTTGAAAATTGAGTTCCTTTTCTAACCTTATCTCCCCCATACATTGCATCATTAAACAAAGGGTGCCCTAAATATTTCATATGAGCCCTAATCTGATGAGTTCTTCCAGTCTCCAAATTGCACTGGATAAGAGAAACATAGCGAAGTCTTTTTAGAACTTTCCAATGGGTCACTGCATGCTTTCCCTGATCACCCTCAGGAAAAACATCCATCACCTTTCGATTTTTAACACTCCTTCCCACATTTCCTATTATTGTCCCTTGGTCTTCCTCCGGCTCTCCCCATATCAATGCTAGATAAGTCCGGTCAATGGTGTGATGAAAAAATTGACCGGCTAAATCTGTCATAGTTTCCTCTGTTTTTGCAATCACCAATAAGCCAGAAGTGTCTTTATCTATTCTATGAACTAGCCCAGGCCTCCCCGAATTTCCTTTCATTTCAGGCAAATTTTCAAAATAATAAACCAATCCATTGACTAAAGTACCAGACCAATTGCCGTGAGCTGGATGGACTACCATCCCAGGAGGTTTATTTACAATCAATAAATATTGATCCTCATAAATTATATCTAGTGGAATATTTTCAGAGTAAACCTCTGTTTCCTTCGGAGGTTTAGCTAACATCACCTTGATGTCATCGAGGGGCTTAATTTTATAATTTGCCTTGGTGGGATTCCCATTTACTAAGATTGAACCAGCATCAATTGCTTGTTGAACTTTATTTCGGGTAGCATTCGCTATTTTTTCACTCAAAAATTTATCAATTCTGATAGGAGTCTGACCTTTGTCGATTACAATTCTAAAATGTTCAAACAATTCGACCTCTTCCTCTTCAAAGTCTTCCTCTGGATTCATATTCATAATACAAAAATAGAAGGATCGGGGTTAACTTTGTCAAAATCATTGAAATCAGGCTAATGATAAAAGGTAATCCCGTTTACAATCAAATATTAAAACATTCACTTTTTGAAGAAAAAGGGGTGAAAGTGAGTGTGAAAAGGCTTGATAAGATTCATCCGCAAGTTTCTGGAAACAAATTTTTTAAGTTAAAATATAACCTAGAAAAAGCTAAAACGGAAGGTCAAAATACTATTCTCACGTTTGGTGGTGCCTTTTCAAATCATATTGCTGCAGTGGCATTTGCTACCAAAGCGGAAGGTCTAAATTCAATAGGTATAATTAGAGGTGAAAAGATACTTCCCCTAAACAATACCTTAAAAATGGCTCAATCTAATGGAATGAAGCTATTTTTTATTTCAAGAGAATCATATAGAAATAAAACAGAGACTTCTTTTTTGAATGAGTTGAAATCGAAATTCGGAGATTTTTTTATGATTCCAGAAGGTGGTACAAATGAATTAGCCATTTCAGGAACCAGCGAAATATTAGAAAAAGCTGATCAAGAGTATTCTCATATTTTAGCTTCTATTGGAACTGGTGGTACTTTTGCAGGATTGGTAAAGTCTCTATTAAACCACCAAACTTTAATTGGTATCTCTGCCTTAAAAGGCAATTTCATTCATCAGGAAATTGAAGACCTTCTAAAAACTCACCAAATCTTCCCTCAAGGAAATACACAAATAATGGACAGCTTCCACTTCGGTGGATATGCTAAATACAAGAAGGAATTAATAGATTTTATTTGGAGATTTTATGAAGATTTTGGAATCACTTTAGACCCTATTTATACTGGCAAATTATTTTTTGGGGTTTGGGAAATGATTACAAACAATCAATTTAAAAAAGATTCTTCCTTGTTGATAATTCACTCGGGAGGCTTGCAAGGTAATATTGGATTTACAGAAATGACAGGGATCAAACTCCCACCTCTTTCAGCGTAAAATAGTCTTCTGACTCTTGGGGATGAATCCTTAAAACATTTGCCAAAACCAACCTTACCAAAGTCTTGGAGGCTAAAAATTTCGGAATTCTGGCCAACTTTGAAAATTCCTTTAACGTGATTTTTTGTCTCTCTTCTAGCGCTTTTAATAGAATTTCTTCTTTACGTCCATAGGTAAAAACCATATCCTTCAAGGATTTACTCCTCTTCAGTATTTCCCAAACTTCAATACTTGCTTGCACGCTTCTATCCTTAACTCTAATGTAGGATTGTCTTTTATTATCAATTTTTAAAAAATGTGGGCGATTAGGACTTAGCTCCAATTTAAAAATTGCAACCCCTTTTTTTGCATTGATGGGAACAGCTATGAGTTCATAAGATAGCGGGGGATAGATCAGTTCTTTAATAGCCTTTTCCATCACATAAACTTCTTCTTCAATGAACCTTTGACCGGAAACAGTTCCATCATCATCTACTCCAATCATGACTACTCCTCCTGCGGTATTTGCTAAGGCTATAAATTCCTTAACAATCTTTTCCGGATAGGCTGCTTTCTTTTTGAATTCAATTTTCAAACCCTCCCCTTTTGAGGCAAGGCTTCTTACTTCCTGAAGGGTCATGACTTAAATTAGTTTATTTCAATTCCCAGGAACTCTGGATAATTCCTCCAATCTTTTTTTCTGAGATTGCCACTCATCTCTTAACCTTGCAGCTTCCATGAAGTTCAATTCTTTTGCTGCTTTCTCCATTTGTTTCTGAGTTTGGAGGATCAATTTTTCAAGTTTGTCTTTGCTTAAATATTGAACTACAGGATCAGCGGCCATAACACCATCTCCGGGCATAGGTTCGGCATATATTTTAGCATTTCTTTTGGAATCTGCTACTTTAGTTTGCCCCATGATCTTTTCTCTGGATTTAATCACGGTCATTGGAGTAATTCCATTTTCCTTATTGTATTCTATTTGGATAGCTCTACGTCTTTTTGTCTCATCTATGGCCATTTTCATGGAAGGCGTGATTTTATCCGCATACATGATCACACGTCCTTCCTGATTTCTTGCTGCTCTTCCTATTGTCTGCACTAAGCTTCGCTCATTTCGCAAAAACCCTTCCTTATCCGCATCCAAAATCGCCACTAAAGAAACCTCCGGTAAATCCAATCCTTCTCTCAACAAATTCACTCCAACCAAAACATCAAAAATTCCTAACCGGAGTTCTCTCAAAATCTCAACTCGATCCAAAGTTTTTACCTCAGAATGGATATACCTTGATTTTACACCAGCCCTCTCAAGATATTTCTGAAGTTCTTCCGCCATCCGTTTAGTCAAAGTCGTGACCAAAACACGTGCATCTGTTTTGATCGTTTGATCAATTTCTTCCAATAAATCATCAATTTGGTTCTGACTTGGTCTAACATCAATCGTTGGATCCAATAGGCCTGTAGGACGAATAATCTGCTCCACTACTACTCCTTCAGTCTTCGTCAATTCATAGTCGGCTGGTGTGGCGGAAACATATACTACCTGCTTGATCAAAGTCTCAAACTCATCAAATTTCAAGGGCCTGTTATCCATAGCCGATGGTAATCGAAACCCAAAATCGACTAAATTAACTTTTCTGGATCTATCTCCTCCCCACATGGCCCTTACCTGAGGTACTGTCACATGGCTTTCGTCAATTACCATTAAGAAATCATCTGGAAAATAATCGATTAGGCAGAAAGGTCTTGTTCCAGGTTGTCTTCGGTCAAAATATCTTGAATAATTTTCTACACCAGAACAATAGCCAAGTTCGCGAATCATCTCTAAATCAAATTCAGTCCTTTCCTGAAGACGTTTTGCTTCAAGAAACTTACCTTCCTTTTCAAAGAAATTAACCTGATCAACCATATCATATTGAATCTCATGAATGGCGGTATTGATTGTGTCTTTACCCGTTACAAAAAGGTTTGCTGGGAAAATTGAAATGATTTTTTCATCAGAAAGCTTCTTTCCAGAAATAGGGTCAATTCTTTGGATTGCTTCAATTTCATCTCCCCAGAAGAAAATCCTATATCCAAAATCAGCATAGGCCACAAAGATATCTACAGTATCTCCTTTTACCCTAAAAGTCCCATGAGTCAAATCTTGGTGAGTACGACTATAAAGTATATCCACCAATTTAAACAACAACTGATTTCTAGGAATTCGATCTCCTTCCTGAAGGCGAATTATATTTTTACTGAACTCCTCTGGATTTCCAATCCCATAAATACAAGAAACCGAGGCTACCACGATCACATCTCTTCTTCCTGAAAGTAAACTGGAACTTGCACTTAGTCTTAGCTTTTCAATCTCTTCATTTATGGAAAGGTCCTTCTCGATATAAGTGCCTGAACTGGGAATAAATGCTTCAGGTTGGTAATAGTCATAATATGAAATGAAGTATTCAACTGCATTATCAGGAAAAAACTGCTTGAATTCCCCATAAAGCTGTGCTGCCAAAGTCTTATTGTGACTTAGAATCAAGGTTGGTTTTTGGACTTCTTGAATCAGATTAGCAATGGTAAACGTCTTACC
Source organism: Algoriphagus sp. (assembly GCF_024642405.1). GTDB lineage: Bacteria > Bacteroidota > Bacteroidia > Cytophagales > Cyclobacteriaceae > Algoriphagus. Next base: position 13,866 of record NZ_JAHEBC010000058.1, read on the forward strand.
AGATCCAGTTACGCCTAATAAAACTTGGGCTTCTTCTCCAGCTTTAATTCCTTCTGTTAGCTTTTCAATAGCCTTTGGTTGATCTCCGGTCGGCTGATAGTCTGAAGTTAGTTTAAATTCCATAGCACAATCTTAAATCACTTAACACTAAATAGTACCTTAATAGTTTACTTTAGGAATATAATCAGGCAACAGCTGTCTTATATCGAGAGATATTATAATAAAGATAATTTGTCCTTAAAATGATGACTAGCAAAAGAGGTATCAAACTCGGGTGAAAAGATTGCCATCCAAGAATCCAAAATACAATTGCTGCATCGGCCAAAATCAATGCTACTAGCAGGTATTTCCTTAGCCAAGGCTTAAGTGTTTTCGAAAGTAACCCCGGAATTAAAAGTAAGTGACCAGGAAATGCCCATAAAATATTCCAATTCCATTTAGTAGATGGTATATCAGAACCTATCCAAAGGGCAGACATGACTAGTCCCAGAATTCCTAGGATCCCAAATAACACCAAATCAAATCCAAGAAATAATTTTTTCTTCTTAAACCCTATAAAGGTCATCGCTGTGAAAATGATGGCAATCACCCAGAATATTAAATAGGGGTTTAAAAGTCCCAAAGAACCCTCTCGTTGGGGAAAATCCAAAATCACTCTCTCGCTTTTCACGAAAGAGCGGGTAGGCCCATCTCCTTGAATTTCGGCTCTACCAAAAGCACTCTCCATATATTCGGGAAGAAATTGTTCTTCTCTAGGAGTAGCATCTCTATCTAATCTAGAACCCAAAGCCAGATCAATTCCTAAATCAGACCAAGGCATGTAAAATACTTTTTCGTCAATTAATTGTCTGAACGTTTTATCCACAGATTCCTGCTCCTCATCTTTCCAAATTAATATATCTCCCAAAATCTCCTCCATCAGGTCTCGGATTCGAGTCGCGCAATTGTCATAGAAAAAATCATAGCGATAGTTCCTATTCTCAGGCAAATAGTTGGTTTCCAAAAATTCAACCAAAGCCATTTTTTGTTCCTGATTCAGATCAAGCTCTTGTTCTCTGACACTTCGCTTGAAGTAATCATATTCCGCAATAAATCTCTCGAAAGTGGAAACTGAAAGAAAATAGTCTAACCTACCTCCGGCAAAATTTAGGACAAAGTTTGGTGCTCTAAAATCAAAGGTCCCATAATTATAGACCCTGTCACTTCCCGTCTCTTGGTTCAATACTCTCACCGCACTATGCCCAAAAGAACTGTAAATCTCCTCTCCAGGATCACAGGTCAATAAACTTATCCGGTATTGCTGGGAAAAAGAGTTTAGTGTTCCTAAGAACATAAATAACAAACCAAAAAATAAGTAGAAGAAAAGATTCTTTTTTATTTTCATTTTATTATATTAGTTACACTTTTTTAATAGTTGAAACTATGTTGGCAAAGGCTACATATTCTCCTAAGTGGACTTTTTTTATCTGCCGAATATACAGGTTTCTTCTGGCAGTTGTACTTGTTTTTGCCTCTTACACAAAGCTCTTTCCCCAAGAAGTTGGCTCTTATAAAACAATACAATCCGGTGATTATTCTAATTTGAGTACATGGAATATTTTTGACGGAGTCAGTTGGTCCGCTCCTTCTGTTAAACCTAATTCGACCCATGACATTTACATTGATCAATCCCATACGCTTCGCTTAGTGGGAAATGAATCAGCAAAAAATGTATTTATCAATGCCGAGCTGGGTGCAGGGGTGAAATTGAATTTGAATGGAAATCGTCTAGAAGTTTATGGAAGCCTTAACAGTTTTACGGGAGCTGCACCTGGAATCCCTTCTGGAACATGGAATAGTCAAAATTGGATTGGAAATTCTATTACAAGTAAAATAGTTTTTAAAGGAAGCTCAAGAACCATATTACCCAAAGGAGCTTGGAGCGGTTTTACAATAAATAGTAGATATTCTGTAGAATTTGATCCTGGGCCAGGAGTAATTCTCCGGATCGAAGAACCTTTCAAAGCCTTAGAGTTTGTAATCAAATCTGGCACCGTTATTCAAACTTTAGATGATTCCGTCCTTCCTAATACATGTTCGACATTTTCCTTTAACAATGAAGCAGTTTACGGTTCCGGCGCTTTTGGGAATTTTTTCATTGAGTCAGGAGGAAGGCTTACTTCTGAATGCAATAATGATATTCTATTTAGATCCTCAAGCCAAAGTGCTTCCTCATTTAACCTCAATGAAGGTGCTGAATTGATCTTAGAGGGAACTTCCCCCCTAATTGAGGCTTCTACCTTTCAAATGAATGGAAAAGTTATTTTTAGAAATAATTCAAATCCTCAAAACTTCCTTTCTAGCTCATATTTTGGATCAGGCTCCCCGATCTCCTTTCATGATATTGAAATTGAGGGTTCACAGAATTTATTAATGCCTCCAAATCTAACCTTGACTGGAAACATGGAGCAAAAAGGATCTGGTTCGTTTCAATTAAGCAGCACAGAATTGGAATTTGCCGGTGCTGATGAACAGTCAATCTCAGGGTTTAGCATGCAAATCGGAGATTTGAATCTTAATAAAACAGCTGGAACGGTCTCTTTTCAGGGAAATCTAGTTGTCCTTAATAATTTGAAAATGAATTCTGGAACTCTAAACCTTTTAGGAAATAACTTCTCCATCAACACCTCCCTAACAGGCGAATTGGAGTATTCAGGTGGCTCATGGATAAACATAAATCAATTTACTTACTTTGGTGTACCCTCCACTTTTGATGCAACCAACGCAACTTTTCCTTTTGAGGATAAGTATCAAGGAGGGATCCGAAAAGTACAGTTACTCGGATCTTCCTCAGGAGGAAATCTTCAAATTTCATTTACGGAATATAAAGGAGTTGATTACTCCGCTTCATTTTCGGATTCGGATGGTACTCCTATCCTTTATAGACTTTTTAGTTACTTTCAATTTGATGGATTAAATCCATCTTCAAACCCTTTAGAATTAAGGATTTCAGCAGATCAACTTATTGTAGATCAAGTGGATGATTTAAGAATAGTAAGTACGGGTTATGCGGCTCCAGGAAATCATCTTCCAGGGTTAGATCCAGGTCTTTGGGCAAGAAGGAATCTTACATTTGATGATTTAAAAGGATTGAATTTCACAATTGGAAGCTATAGAACATTAACTATTTTACCTCTTTTTTGGATAAAAACCTCAGCGGCTATAGTATCAGGATTACCAAAAATTGAGTGGGAAATAGCAAATCATTCAGAAAATTCATTTTTAGAAGTATTTAGATTTACAAAGATGAATTCAAAGAAAAAAATTGTCAGAATTGAAAACCCCCACCTTTTAACTGAAAATGAATTTATAGACTCATTGCCTCTTCCACTAGGAGAAATTTACTATCAATTGAAATATGTAAATTCTTCTGGTGAAGAAAATTGGAGTGCTGCTTTTCGATTAACGCGGTTTGAAAACCAAGAAATAAAGCTTTTCCCCAACCCAAGTATAAATTCAGAAAATGTTTATCTAATCTTGCCAACAACAGAAATAAATTCAATTATTCAAATTATAGGACCTAGTGGTAATTTACTCCATCAGGGAATCTATGTTGAAAATGATATTTCTAGCATGGTCCGTCCTCTTCCAATAGGCTACTACATAATTAGAGTCATCGGGAAAAATCAGGTATATACCTTCAGATTGGTCAAAAATTGAAGAACCATTTTTGTTTTCATTATTGAAAATGGTCTTTCATTCATTTTTTTTATCTTGTTCGATAAACCCAGTTTCTACCCATGACTATTTTCCTTGTCCTGCTCAGTATTGCAATCCTCGTATTATTGATTGTTTGGGCAAAGCTCAACCCTTTCCTGGCTTTTATCATTTCTGCAATATCTGCTGGTTTACTTTTAGGATTACCCGCTGATAAGATTGCTGGCTCGATTCAGACGGGAATGGGGAATTTGTTAGGTGATTTAGTCATCGTCATTGTCATGGGAGCCATGCTGGGAAAATTGGTTGCAGAAAGTGGTGCAGCACAACGGATAGCAGGATTTCTAATGAACATTTTCGGTGAGAAAAACATCACTTGGGCCATGTCTATTACCGGTTTAGTAGTAGGAATTCCTCTTTTCTACAATGTGGGTTTTGTCCTACTAGTGCCTTTAGCTTTTACAGTAGCTTATCAATATAAAATATCAGCAGTTTACGTTGGGATACCCCTACTAGCGGCATTGTCCGTAACTCATGGCTTTCTGCCACCCCACCCTTCTCCTGCGGCATTGGTAGCACAGTTTGATG
>NZ_JAHEBC010000059.1 GCF_024642405.1 Algoriphagus sp.
AGTTGAGAAAAGAAGACTATTTACGAAAATGGTTCTACGGACTACATATTTCGCTTTATTCCTTGTGGCATTTGCTGGACCATCAATTGGAACTTCTACAAAAGAGATAAAAGAAGAAGGCAAAGATATTTTCATTGCCGTGGATCTATCACAATCCATGAATGCTACTGATATCGGGCCTAATCGTCTTCAACGGGTGAAGTATGAATTGAAAGAGTTTACTAAGAGTTTCCCTTCTGATAGAATAGGATTGATCATTTTTAGTTCTGAGGCATTTTTGCAATGCCCCTTGACTTTTGACCAAAGCGTTCTACAACTTTACATTGATGGTCTAAATACAGGGCTTGTTCCAAACTTTGGTACAGATTTGAATGCACCTCTTAGAATAGCATTAGATAGATTTGAACAAGATGAGAGTCAAGAAGTCAAGTCAAAGTCAATTATCTTGATTTCTGACGGTGAGAACTTTGGAGATGGATTAGAAAGTATAGGCAGCCAACTAAATGATCTTGGAGTTAAGGTGTTTTCTTTAGGAATTGGTACCGAGACGGGAAGTACAATACCAAGGGGAAACGGAGTAGTTATTGATCCTCAGACTGGTCAACCAGCCAGAACTATTTTAGATAGGACTCCTTTACAGCAAATTGCAGCCGAAACAGATGGACAATACTTTGAAATCTCTGAGCAAGTTCAAGAAGTTGGAGATTTAATAAATCGACTTGAAAGATTAGAAGGTGGGGTTACTGGTTCTAGAATTGTTGAGGCATCTGCTAATAAATATTTTTATTTTCTACTTGCAGCATTAGCCTTATCTTTAATTGATATGATTTTACCAATTAAAACAATCAAGTTGTAGTATGTACTGGAGCAAAGTTTTATTGGCATTGTTGGTTTTAATTCCAAGTTCTTGGACGAGAGTATCTCGACTAAATTCAGCTATTGAAGAAGCCGAAGAGAGTTATTCAAAAACCGAATATGAATTATCAATAGAGAACCACTTAGGGTTAATTGAAAATTTCCAATATACTTCTTCAGAATTGGATTTTAATCTTGGATTGAGTTATCACTATGCTGAAAAACCTGATGAAGCGGCCGCTTCTTATGACAAAGCATCTATTTCTCCAAACAAAATGTTGTCCTCATTCGCTTTCAACCAATCCGGTGTTTTACTTGGAAATAAACAGGAATATGAAGCCGCATTGAATAAGTTTCAATCAGCTTTGATTAAAGATCCAACCAATGAGGTGGCAAGATATAATTACGAAATGCTTGCGCGATGGATGCAAAGAGATGAGGAGAGAAAAAATCAGGATCAAAATAAACCTGAACCATCGGAATTTGCGAAGCGTATGAAAGCGGAAGCAGATCGATTGGTAGAACAGTTCAGATTTAAGGATGCTTTGGCTTTGATGAATGAAGCTTTAGAGCAAGATGAAACTGTTGCCGCCTATCAGGAGTTTATAAGTAGTCTAACTGAAGTCACAGAAATCGATGAAAAATAAAATTCTATTACTTCTTAGTCTTTTTGCAGGAATGGCATTCGTGCAAGTAAAAGCTCAAACTGCCGGAGACTATTTTAATCGGGCAGCGAGATCTTATGTTAAAACAGAAAAAGAATTAGCTCTAAATACAGTAAATGAAGGCTTAGGTAAATATCCAAGTGATGCCAAACTTCAAGCTTTAAAAGAAAAACTAGAAAAAGAGCAGGAGGAAGATCAAGAAAAGCAACAGCAAAATGAAGATCCTCAACAAAACCAGGATCAACAGCAAAAAGACGAAAACCAAAAAGGTGAAGGCGAGCAGTCTGAGCAAGATCAACAGCAAAACGAACAAGGCGAAAAAACAGAGGAGGATAAGGCTAAAGAAGGTCAGGAAGGAAATCCTACAGAACAGACTCAAGATGAAGTTGGAGAAAATGCCAATGATCAAATGGACGCTAATTTGGCCGATCGTCAAAAAGCCATGGAGGAATTTAAAGAAAAGCTTAAAGCCATGAATTTAACTCCTGAGCAGGCGGCCCAAATTCTGGAAAGTATGAATGCGGCGGAACTCCGGTATATCCAACAGAATAAAAAGAAGCCCACCCAAAGACCAAAAAGAGGGATTCCTGATTGGTAAAATCATTGATGGATTTTTTTATTTCGACGTAAATAAGAAATCAAATAGTCCTAATCTCTCGGATTATCAATATCTCAAAACCCAAATAAACATGATCAAAGAAGTATATATAGTCTCAGCTGTAAGAACCCCACTTGGAAGCTTTGGGGGAAAGTTAGCTGGATTGACCGCAGTAGAATTAGGTAGTATTGCTATTAAAGGTGCCCTATCCAAAAGTGGTGTAAAGGCAGAAGACGTTCAGGAGGTTTTTATGGGAAACGTTATTTCCGCAAATCTTGGACAAGCACCAGCAAGACAGGCTTCCATTGGAGCTGGAATCGGTTATGACGTGCCTTGCACGACAGTTAATAAAGTTTGTGCATCCGGGATGAAAGCGGTGATGTTTGGAGCTCAATCTATCATGCTGGGTATCAATGACGTGGTTATTGCTGGCGGCATGGAAAGTATGTCCAACGTTCCCTTTTATGTACCAAAAGCAAGATTTGGTTATAAATATGGAAATGCAGAGTTTGTAGATGGGTTGGTAAAAGATGGCTTATTCGAAGTATATAATAAATTCCCCATGGGAAATTGTGCTGATAACACAGCCAAAGAAATGAATATCAGTAGAGAAGCTCAGGATGCTTACGCTATTCAATCCTATCAAAGATCCTCTGATGCTTGGGCAAAAGGATATTTTAAAGACGAAGTAGTACCTGTAGAAATGAGGGGAAGAAAAGGAGAAACCATCGTGATCGATGAAGATGAAGAATATAAGAATGTCATGTTCGACAAAATTCCTTCCCTCCGACCAGTTTTTGATAAAGAAGGAACCGTAACTGCTGCCAATGCCTCCACAATGAATGATGGAGCTTCTGCTTTACTTTTAGTGAGTAAAGAAAAAGCTGAGGCTTTAGGATTAAAACCTTTGGCGAAGATCAGAGGATTTGCTGATGCAGCTAAAGATCCTCTTTGGTTTACCACAGCTCCTGCTTTGGCCATTCCAAAAGCAATCAAACATGCAGGCCTGACCAGTGAAGATATTGACTTCTACGAAATCAATGAGGCTTTTTCAGCTGTTGCTTTGGCTAATCAAAAAGAGTTGAACTTGGATAATGATAAAATTAATGTCTTTGGAGGAGCTGTGTCATTAGGTCACCCACTTGGTGCTTCAGGTGCAAGAATCATTAGTACTTTAAATTCTGTTCTTCATCAGAAAAATGCAAAATTTGGCGTAGCTGGAATTTGTAATGGAGGTGGGGGTGCATCCGCGATAGTCATCGAAAAACTTTAAAATCAAATCATTAAATTCCGCAAGCCAAAATGTCTTGCGGTTTCTTTTTACAAAGAAATGAAAGTCTATTTCCTCTTATTAGTTTCCTTCCTTTCGTTGAGCTCTGTTCTTGGGCAAGATACTGTACGGACCTATTATGAAGGTGATTTTCCAATTTTGAAAGAAGTCTTAGTGAAAATAAATGGCCTTGCCCAAGGGGAAGTTCGAAGGTTTGACGAAGATGGAAATTTGATTCAAATCGGGAATTTAGTAGACGACAAAAAAGATGGTTTTTTTTATGATTTGAATCCATTTAATGGAGATACGACCCGAATCACCCAGTTTGTAAATAATGTGAGAACTGGCCCGAGTAAAAGTTTCTACCCAAATGGAAAGATCCGTCAGGAATTGACTTATGAATCCAATCAAATACAAGGTTTGGTCTTGACTTTTTGGGCTAGTGGACAACTTCAAGACAGAACAGTTTTTAAAAATAACAAACCGCATGGATTGAGTGAGAAATACTTTGAAAATGGAGTACTTGCATCAAAGATCAATTATACTGAAGGGACTTTAGATGGATCATATGAGGAGTTTTTCGAAGATGGAACGCCTCAAATAGTTTCTAATTACCTAACTGGAGATTTAGATGGCCGGGAAACCGTTTATTTTCCCAATGGAGAAATTGAAGCGATCAGGGATTTCAAAAAAGGAGAACTCCATGGAGTCTATGAACTCAATTATCCAAGCGGAAAAGCCTTAAGGCGAAGTAACTATAAAAAAGGTCTTCCAGAGGGCGAGTTAAAAGTTTACTATGAAACTGGAGAGTTGAAAGAAAAAGGCCTTTTCAAAAAAGGAATTCCAGTTATCCCTTATGAGGAATATTATAAATCCGGAAAACTAAAGGCCAAAAGGACATTCGATAATCAAGGAAATGCCTTAAAAGAAATTACCTATTTCGAAAATGGTCAGGTAAACTTTGAACTGAATTACGTTAATGGGCAACTAGAGGGAGAAACCAAAATATATCGAGAAGATGGTTCTATTGAAGAAATCCGCCGTTATAATAAAGGTGATATTGTAGGCAAACAGGAATTCTATGATAAGGATGGAAATCTGATTAGAATTGAGAACAATGAAAAAAGCTTTCAAAAATTATAAATATTAAAATTGTGAGAAACAGAAAGGCAAAGCTTTTTCTATTTTTGCCAAAACTGAATTAGTATGAGCAACGCGATAAAAGAAACTCAATTCCAATTCCCAGGTCAAATCGGGTTTTATAAAGGAAAAGTCAGAGACGTGTATATTTTCGAAAAAGAACTCGTCGTAGTTGCTTCAGATAGAATTTCTGCTTTTGATGTGGTTTTACCAAAACCTATTCCTTATAAAGGCCAAGTTTTAAATCAGATAGCTGCAAAATTCCTTTCCGCCACGTCAGACATCGTACCTAATTGGGTGACGGCTACACCTGACCCAAATGTCACCATTGGTAAAAAATGCGAACCATTTAAGGTAGAAATGGTAATCAGAGGTTACATGGCAGGTCATGCAGCAAGAGAATATAAACTGGGTAAAAGGATGCTATGCGGAGTTGATCTTCCGGAAAACATGCGCGAAAACGACCCTTTCCCTGAGCCAATTATCACACCGACTACGAAAGCTTCAGAAGGACATGATGAAGACATTTCAAAAGAGGCTATTTTGGAACAAGGAATTGTTAGTCCCGAAGATTATGCAGTTTTAGAAAAATACACTCGCGCACTTTTCCAAAGAGGTCAAGAAATGGCTTCTGAAATGGGTTTAATCTTGGTTGACACCAAATATGAATTTGGTAAATTTGGGGATGAAATTCTCCTTATTGATGAAATTCATACACCAGATTCCTCCCGTTATTTCTATGCACAAGGCTATGAAGAAAATCAGGATAAAGGTTTACCTCAAAAACAATTATCAAAAGAATTTGTAAGACAGTGGCTTATCGCAAATGGATTCCAAGGCAAAGAAGGTCAAACTGTGCCAGAAATGACAGATGAAATTGTAGAAAGCATCTCAGATCGTTATATTGAGCTTTTTGAAAAAATTACTGGTGAAAAATTTCAAAAAGCAGAAACAAACGAAATTTCCAATAGAATAGAAAAAGCAATACTCGCCCACTTGGGCTAACCTTTAAAAATGATATGAAATATTCAATAGATAAAAAAGAACAATATGTCGTTTTCTCCCCTCAAGAAGAGAAAATAGATTCCTTAATTGCCCCAGCCCTGAAATCAGAAATTCTGACCATTCATGCCGAAGGATATCCTCATATGGTACTTGATTTAAGTGCTGTTAAGTATGTAGATTCCAGCGGATTAAGTGCTCTCTTAGTTGGAGATCGTGAATTCGGTAGAAATGGAGGGATTTTCGTGATTTCAGGAATTCAGGATCATGTTCTGAAACTTCTCAAAATCTCCATGCTTGATAAAAAACTTAATCTTGTCAGCACACTTGAAGAGGCTGGAGAGGCAATCTTTATGCATGAAATTGAAAGTGGTGAAGAAGAAGAGGAGGAAGATTGATTCCAGACTTTGAAGTCACCATTTTAGGAAATACCTCTTCCATTCCTGTGCATGGGAGAAACCATACTTCCCAAGTTATCCGTTTTGGCCAGGAGCTTTTGCTCCTGGACTGCGGAGAGGGAACCCAAATGCAACTCCGGAAGTACAAAATTAAATCTTCACGGATTTCACATATTTTTATCAGTCACCTTCATGGTGATCATTATTTAGGCTTAATTGGTCTACTCTCCTCTTACAACCTTGCTAAAAGAACCAAAGAAATCACTATCTATGGACCTCAAGGGTTGGACGAAATTATTACCACAAATTTTAGATGGAGCAACACTAAACTGGGTTATCCACTGAATTTCATTCAAACGAATCCTGATGGCAACCATGTTTTGATGGAAGATGGCCTTTTCAGTGTTTCAAGTTTCCCATTAAAGCATAGATTACCCACAACTGGATTTTTGATTAGTGAAAAACCCGGACCCAGAAATCTTATCAAAACAAAATTGGAAGAAAATCCAATTTCCCTAGATGCAATCAAATCACTTCGAAACGGTATTGACTTTCAGGAATCGGATGGTCGATTGATCAAAGTATCCGAGTATGCTTATCCTCAGCCAGCATTGAGGAAATACGCATTTTGCTCTGACACTATTTTCGATCCCGATTTAAAAAAATATATTTTGAAAGTAGATCTACTGTATCATGAGTCTACTTTTCTAACAGCTGATGAAAATAGAGCTGCAGAAACTTTTCACAGTACTGGAGCTCAGGCCGCAAAAATTGCTTCCATTTCCCATGTAAAGAGCTTATTATTAGGACATTTTTCTTCAAGATATGTACAACTGGATGAAATGCTTTCCGAAGCCGCAGATGTATTTCCCAATTGCATTATCAGTGAAGAAGGTCAAACTTATCCTATAATACCCGCCCATGAATAAATCCCAAAGTTCTCGCAAAACAAACCTGTTTATGGTATTAGGTGGCATCTTTTTGACAAATGCTATCCTTGCAGAAATTATCGGAGTAAAGATTTTTTCAGGAGAAAAAACTTTGGGTTTCCAGCCTGTTAACTGGACTTTTTTTGGAGAATTTGTATTGGACTTTAATCTAACTGCCGGAGCGATTATTTGGCCTGTAGTATTTATCACAACGGATATTATCAATGAGTATTTTGGGAAAAAAGGAGTTCGGAAAATTAGTTTTCTTACCGCAGGATTAATTGCTTACGCCTTCCTAGTCATTATGGTCGTAACTCGACTTGTTCCCGCTGATTTTTGGCTTGACGTTAATTCAGAAACCCCAACAGGAGGAAGTTTTGATATTAATTATGCCTTCAATACCATTTTTCGTCAAGGTGGAGGTATCATTATTGGATCTTTAACTGCTTTCCTTTTGGGTCAATTAATAGATGTGTATGTTTTCCAAAAATTAAGGGCAGTCACTGGTGAAAAAATGATTTGGTTGAGAGCGACAGGTTCCACTTTTGTTTCCCAATTCATTGATTCTTTTGTCGTGTTAGGAATTGCTTTTTACATTTTTGGAAATTGGAGTTTGAGCCAAATCATTGCTGTTGGGATCATGAATTACATTTATAAATTTACAGTTGCTATTGTATTGACACCTCTTTTATACGTCGGGCATGGAATGATTGATAAATATTTAGGAAAAGAATTGGCAGAAGAAATGATTACCGAGGCTTCAAAAGACAGGTCATTTATCTAAAAACCAAATATTTTTCTTCTCAGCCCTAATATTTTTACAGTTAGTTTTATAAACTTTTGAATAAAGCTTTGTTTTCAAAATAATTTATTCTACTTTTGCACCGTCAATAAGACAAATAACAATTTTTCTGAGCCGTGAAATCCTTACTGTCGCTTGTCTGGGATAATCACTAGGAGTACATGGCAAGAAAAGTAAGGACACATCATGGAAAATACACTCAAGTTCTCCGACTTGGGAATTTCTGCGGAAATTCTTAAGTCAGTGGAAGAGATGGGCTATACCCAACCTTCCGAAATTCAATCACAAGCTATTCCTTTCGTATTGCAAGGTAGAGATGTCATCGGACAGGCTCAGACCGGTACTGGAAAGACTGCAGCTTTTGCTATTCCTATCATTGATTTGGTAGATTCAGAATTAAATCATCCTCAAGCTATTATTCTTTGCCCAACTCGTGAACTTGCTGTTCAAGTGGAAGGTGAAATCCAGAAGCTTGCTAAGTTCCACAGAAGAATTAATTCAGTTGCCATTTATGGTGGTGAATCAATCGACAGACAAATTAGAGTACTTAGAAAAGGCGTTCAGATTGTAGTAGGTACTCCAGGTCGTGTGCAAGATCACATCAACCGTGGTACTTTGAAGCTGGATAATGCTGGAATCATCGTTTTGGATGAGGCAGACGAAATGCTAGACATGGGCTTTAGGGATGATATTGAAGCGATTTTGCAGGAAATGCCAGAAGAAAGACAGACAGTTTTCTTCTCAGCTACCATGGCAAAGCCAATTCTTGATCTTACCAGGAAATATCAAAACAACCCAGAAATTATCAAGGTTGCCAAAAAAGAATTAACTGTTGATTTAATTGAGCAGGTTTATTACGAGGTTAAGAATTCTATGAAAATGGATTTGATGGCTCGATTGATGACCGTTAATAATTATGCATTAAGTGTGGTCTTCTGTAATACAAAGCGTATGACAGATGAAGTGACTGAAACTTTAGGTTCTAAAGGAATCCTTGCAGAAGCACTACATGGTGATCTTTCTCAAGCACAACGCGACAAAGTAATGGGCAAATTCAGAAAAGGACTATGCACTGTGCTAGTTGCTACTGATGTAGCCGCAAGAGGAATTGATGTGGATAATGTTGAAGCAGTATTCAACTATGATCTGCCTTTAGATGAGGAGTATTATGTACACCGAATTGGTAGAACAGGACGTGCTGGTAAATCAGGGACTGCTATCAACTTTGTATCTGGAAGAAGAGATGCAATGAAAGTTCGTGACCTAGAGCGTTTCACGAAAGCTACAATCAATAAAATGTCTCCTCCATCTGTGGCGGACTTGATCGAATTGAAGAAAGCTCAGTTAGTAAAAGACGTACATAGAGTTCTTAGTAAAGAAGAGGACAATCAAATTTTTGAAGCAACTGTTGGTCAATTATTGACTGAAGGGTTATCGATCGAGCAAATTGCACTTGGTTTGATAAAACTTCAAATGGGAGATGCTGTCAAAGAAATGAGAGAAAAAGATTTCAGCTTGGATTCTTATGGAGACAGAAGAAGAGAAGGTGGACGTGAAGGAGGTCGAGATAGATTCAGCAGAGGTGAAAGAGGCGGAAGCGATAGATTTAGTCGAGGAGAAAGAAGTGAAAGAGGTGAAAGGGGTGCAAGAAGAGAAGGTGGACGTGAAGCAAGTAGAGAAGGAGGAAGAAGACCTGAGAGAGTAAGAGAAGCTAACATGGCTCGTCTTTTCATCAATCTTGGAAAAAGAGATAGAATCCGTCCTAATGATATCGTAGGAGCTATCGCCGGTGAGGCAGGTGTTCCAGGAAGATCAATCGGAGGAATAGATATTTATGATAACTTTTCTTTTGTAGATGTGCCACAGAAAGATGCAGATCATGTAATCAAAGTCATGAAGCACAATACTATCAAAGGGAAAACCGTTAATATGGAGATCTCCAAAGGTTAATTTGATTAAAAGGTTTTTTTGGTTAAAGCACATTTCTAAATAGAAATGTGCTTTTTTTATTTGTCCTAGTTTTTAATTTTGATTTATGCAGCTATTCTTTCAGGAAAATATCACTCCACCCCTGATCACCTTAGAACCAGATGAGTCCAAGCACTTAACTCGAGTATTAAGAAAAAAAATTGGAGACCATGTGTCTATTACCAATGGACATGGAGAAGTTTTTGAATGCGTAATTCAAGAGGCGGATCAGAAAAAAACCATCTTAAAAGTTCTCAATTCCTCCGTGATTCCTGAGGATGGTTTCCATATTCATTTGGTCATTGCGCCAACCAAAAGCCCTGATAGAATGGAATGGATGGTAGAGAAAATTACTGAACTCGGCATTCATGAAATCACTCTGATTGAATCTATGAATTCAGAAAGGAGTTTCCTGAAAACAGAGCGTTTAGAAAAGAAAATAATCTCGGCTTGTAAACAAAGTTTGAAATTTAGAATTCCAAGTCTCCATCCTATTGCCAAACTGGATGATATTTTGACTTCGAATAGTTTTCTTGAATACCAAAAGTTTATTGCATATGTGGATGAACATCATGACTTTCATCTTTTTGATCGAGCCAAACCCAGTGGAAAATATCTGATTTTGATAGGACCTGAAGGAGATTTTGACCCGAAAGAGATAGAAAAAGCGATTGCCAATAACTTTATGCCAGTCTCTTTGGGTAAAAGTAGGCTGAGAACAGAAACCGCAGGATTAGCTGCAGTACAGATTCTACAAGTACTAAACCGCTAATTTTTCCGTTTTTTTTCCAAAGGTTAAAGGGATACTTAAAGATTCTAAGTCAATTTGATTATTTTAGTGTTTAATAAATTTTTAAGGTGCCGTACAAAGAGCGAGAAATAGAGAAAAAATATTATTCCATAGGTGAAGTTGCCCAGATTTTCAAAGTGGCTCCCTCACTTATCCGATATTGGGAAGGTGAATTTGATATCATTCATCCGAAGAAGGATAAAAAAGGCAATCGCCGCTATGTGAAAGATGATATTGAAAAAATCCGATATATCTACCATTTAGTAAAAGAGAAAGGATACACGCTTCAAGGCGCTCAGGAAGTTATCAAATCAGGAAAAGAACAAGGATTTGATAAAGTTGCAGCCGTTCAAAAGTTGCAACAAATCAAAGATTTTTTAATAAATATCCGGGATGAATTCAATGCAAAATCCGACTCATGAGGAACTAAGATATTTTATTGCGCTTTGGTCTGCCCCTAAAATAGGGCCAGGAATCATCAAAGCAATTATTGCATATTCTGGTTCTGCCAAACGATTTTTTGAACTACCAAAAGGCAAAGCTGCCAAAACTCCACGAGTGGGTGAAAAACTCTTAGAACTCAGAAATCAGGAAAAATCCCTCTTAAAAAAAGCCGATGAACTCATTAACCAATGTCAGATCAAAGGCTATCGTATTATTACATCACTTCATTCTGATTTTCCTCAGCGACTGAAATCACAGGAAGATAGTCCGGCATTACTTTTCACGCAGGGTAATTCGGAATTCAATGTGGAACGTACTATTGGGATTGTGGGGACTCGAAGCGCCACAAGTTATGGAAAGAGTTCTACCAGAAAAATAGTGGAAGATCTGGCGGTATACAATCCAACCATTATCTCTGGACTTGCCTACGGAATTGATATTGAAGCACATCGAGCAGCTCTTCAGTCTAACCTCCCCACTTTGGCTATCATGGGTTCTCCTATCGGACAAATTTACCCGGCGATACATAAAAAAACTGCCATGGAATTGATGGAAAAAGGAGCTATTGTCAGTGAATATGCACCGGGTAGCAGTATGACCCCCGGGAATTTTCCCGCAAGAAACAGAATCATTGCAGGACTTTCTGATGCGTTAATTGTGGTGGAAGCCGCAGAAAAAGGAGGGGCTTTAATCACAGCAGAAATCGCTTATTCTTACGATAAGGAAGTTTTTGCTGTGCCGGGCAATCTTCAATCTTCCTTCAGCGAAGGTTGTAATCAGTTGATCAAGCGAATGAAAGCCAGCATTTATACAGGACCAAATGATATAGCTGAAGCATTATCTTGGAGCAAACCAGGTGAAGTAAAAGCAAAAAAACCTGTTCTGAACCTTGATTCCCGAGAACCGGAGGATGCTTCTATTTTAAGACTATTAATAGAAAAGGGTGAAGCAGAAATTGACCAGATCAGCATTTCTACTGATATTCCTTTGGGAATTCTCTCTTCAAAATTGCTATCACTGGAGTTTGAAGGAATTGTTAAATCCCTACCTGGTAAGAAATATAAATTGCTCGGTTAGGATTGCTTCAATCTCCTAATCCTCTTTGGAAAATACCAAAGGTAAAATCCACTAATACTCATCAAAATCAAGCCCAAAGAGGTTAAAGTAGAATAGGTTAATTTTGCTCCCTCCTCACCTGTCCAATAATAATCCACAATACTACCATCATGCACTTTTTCGATCCAATCGGAATGTCTTGTTTCAATTGATAAAACTTCCCCGGAAAACCCGTCAAGTTGCACTTCAGTAAAATGGGTCTTAAAAGTAACTTTGGCAATGCCTTTATCGGGTCTGATATCGATTCGATCTACTTCAGGATCCAGCCCAAGCTTTTTCATTTCATGTTCTCCAATTTGCACCATTTCTGAGGGCAAAACCCAGGTCCCGTTTTCCACCTGCGTTTTAAGCGTTGGCGGTAACAATTCAGCTTTTTTCTTCCATGCCAACAAAATCGAAGTAATCCCAATGATCAAAAAGAAAACAATCAAAGGAAGACCAAGCCAACGATGAAAAACGCGGTAAAGTCGTAATGCTTTTACTTTGGATTTGATTTTATCTGCCATTTATACTTCAGTAAAAACAAACTGGGTCAATTTCATAGCTTCCTTTAGTTCTGATTTATTGAGTTGTAAGTCATGTCCAGATGATTCCAAAACTTTGATCATTACTTCGGTTGCCATATTTCCGACCAACTCATCTTTTGCCATCGGGCATCCTCCAAAACCATTCAAAGCCCCATCGAATCTATTGCACCCGCCATTTAAGCCCGCTAAAACCTTTTCTTCGATCGTATCTAAGGTGCTATGGAGATGCGCTCCAAATTCAATGTGTGGAAAAGATTGGGTTTGAACCTCAAATAATTTGCTGATCAATCCAGGATCTGCTATTCCAATTGTATCCGAAAGAGAAATGATTTTTACTCCTAATTGATCCAGCTTCTCTACAAATCCTGCCACCAAATCCGGAGAATAATCATCCCCATAAGGATTACCAAAACCCATACTTAAGTAAGTAACCAAACTCTTTCCTTTTACCTCACAGAGGTTTTGGATTTCCTCCAATTCAATAAATGCCTCTTGAATCGTTTTATTGGTATTCCTTTTTTGAAAAGTTTCTGAAACGGACAATGGAAAACCCAAATAATCAATTTCTTGAAAATGACAGGCATCTTCTGCTCCCCTTACATTGGCAACAATAGCCAAAAGCTTTGATTTGGAATGATGCAAATCCAAAAGACTTAAGACCTCTTCAGTGTCTTTCATTTGCGGAATTGCCTTGGGACTCACAAAACTCCCAAAATCTATGGTATCGAAACCTACCTCAAGTAGCTGGTTGATATAAGCTGCTTTAATAGCAGTATCAATGAAATGAGGAATTCCCTGCATTGCATCACGAGGGCATTCGATTAATTTAATCATGGACAAATTTACTAAAGTTAATTAAGGCAAGTATTGAAAATTATTTAAACATGAGCTTTCCACTTTTGAGATAGCTCAAAAAAAACCCACCAATTTTGGTGGGTTTCTTTATTTGAGTACAATAATTATTTATCAGAAAACTTCTTTGGCAATAGCATAAGTAGTTCCTGCTTTGCTCATGGTGTAGAAATGTAATGAAGGAACCTTTGCCTTAATCAACTCTTTACACTGCTGAATGGACCATTCAATTCCAACCTCTCTAACTTCAGCATTTGTCTTACACTTTTCTAATTCATCCATTAGGGGATCAGGCAAGTCTAAAAAGAAGGTTCGCGGCAACATAGTTATTTGACCCATAGTCGTGATCGGTTTAATGCCAGGAATAATAGGAACGGTAATTCCTGCTTCCCGAACTTGATCTACAAACTCGAAGTATTTTTGATTATCAAAAAACATCTGTGTAACGATGTACTCTGCACCCTTCTCAACTTTCTCCTTCAACCTTTTTAAATCAAATTTCATTGAAGGAGCCTCAAAATGTTTCTCGGGGTACCCTGCAACTCCAATACAAAAATCAGTATGAAAACTGGCTTCTGTTTCTTCATGCAAGTACTTACCATTGTTCATCCTTACAATCTGCTCCACTAATTCACTCGCATAGTTATGCCCGTTTGGTTCTGGAATAAATTTTCCTTCAGTTTTTGGAGCATCTCCCCGAAGTGCCAACACATTTTCAACCCCAATAAAATTCAAATCAATCAGTGCATTTTCTGTTTCCTCCTGAGTAAATCCTCCACAAAGTAAATGTGGCACGGCATCTATATGAAATCTATTCATGATTGCAGCGCAAATCCCAACCGTTCCCGGTCGCTTTTTGGTGCTGATTCTTTCAAGTAAACCATTGGGATGTTTCTTGTAAATATATTCCTCTCTATGGTAGGTTACATCTACAAAAGGCGGTTTAAATTCCATTAATGGTGAAATTCCTTCTAAAAGTTCTTTTAAGCTTTGACCTTTTAAAGGAGGTAAGATTTCATATGAAAAAAGCGTATCATTCGCGTTTTTCAAGTGTTCTGTTATTTTCATATGGGTTGAGAAGCAAGGTTAAGTTTAGGCTGATAAGCCAAATTTGGAGATAGCAATTTCTCTGCTTCTTTAAGAGAAATTCCTTTTCTCTCAGCATAATTTGCCACTTGGTCTTCTCCAATTTTACCTAATCCAAAATACTTACTATTTGGATTAGCAAAATAAAATCCAGAAACGGAGGACGTTGGATACATGGCATAGCTAGATGTAAGAGTGATTCCAACATTCTTTTCCATTTCCAGCAATCTTGCAATTTCCTCTTTTTCCGAATGCTCAGGACAAGCTGGATATCCAGGCGCTGGACGGATTCCTAAATATTCCTCACGAATCAATGAATCATTGGTTAAATCTTCCTGTTTAGAATAACCCCAATAGTCTTTTCTCACTAATTCATGAATATATTCAGCTGCCGCTTCCGCCAATCTATCAGCCAATGCCTTAAATAGGATATCATTATAATCATCTCCGGCCTTTTGGAATTCAGCAAGTTTAGACTCCATACCTGTACCTGCTGTAACCGCAAAACATCCCAAATAATCAATTTCTTTAGGATGGATATAATCTGCCAAAGATCGATTTGGCACTCCTTTTCCTTTCTTTCCCTGTTGCCTCAGGAAGTGAAATTTTCCAACTTTTTCTCCTCCTTGATTTATAACAAAGGCATCATCCTCCACCCTTTTCACTGGATATATTCCAAATACGGCATTTGCAGAAAGCCATTTTTCAGAAATCAATTTATCCAGCATTTGATTTGCATCGGCAAAAAGCTTCTTGGCTTCCTCACCCACGATTGGATCTTCCAAAATCTTAGGATATCGTCCACTGAGCATCCAAGTACTGAAAAAAGGTGTCCAGTCGATGTATTTTCTTAAAATATTTAGATCTAGATTTTCTAAAACTGTATTCCCTAATTGCTTTGGCTTTACGGGAGTAAATTGTTTCCAATCTATTTCTGTAGGATTCGCTTTAGCTTCCTCATACGTTACCAATTGCTTCACTGCTTGCCTTGCTTCATGCTCTACCCTTAATTGTGCATAGGTTTCTTTGATTTTGAGCCTGTAGGAATCCTTAGTTTCTAAAGATATTGCCTCCCCTGCTATTGGAACAGATTTACTGGCATCTGTGACGTGAACGACCGTCCCACTGTAAACCGGATCGATTTTAACCGCAGTATGAATTCTTGAAGTAGTAGCTCCGCCGATTAACAATGGAATTTTCAATCCTTGACGTTCCATTTCCGAGGCTACATTCACCATTTCGTCCAATGAGGGAGTAATCAAACCACTCAATCCGATAATGTCCACATCATTTTTGATGGCTTCATCAATGATCTTTTGAGCATCTACCATGACACCCAAATCAATAATCTGGTAACTATTGCAGGCCAAAACCACACCTACGATATTCTTGCCAATATCATGAACATCGCCTTTTACGGTCGCCATGAGTACTTTTTTCAAAGAACTTTTCTCTTGACCTTCCTCGGGCAAAGGCATAAAGGGCTCTAGATAAGCTACTGCCTTTTTCATCACTCGGGCAGATTTCACCACTTGAGGAAGAAACATTTTGCCTTCACCAAACAAGTCCCCAACTACATTCATTCCGTCCATTAGTGGCCCCTCAATTACTTTTAGAGGATTGTTCAATTCTAATCTAGCTGCCTCCGTATCCTCGATAATAAAATCCAAAATACCTTTCACTAAAGCATGTTCTATTCTCTTTGAAACTGGATCAGATCTCCAAGCTTCGTTGATAACCTCTTTTTTACCAGAAACCTTTACGGTCTCAGCAAAATCCAGAAGCCTTTCTGTGGCATCTTCTCTCCTATCAAAAAGAACATCTTCCACCCGTTATAAAAGATCCTTTGGAATATCATCATAAACCTCAAGCATGGTCGGGTTTACAATACCCATATCCATTCCGTGATGAATTGCATGGTACAAAAAAGCCGCATGCATGGCTTCTCTGACAGGATTATTTCCCCGAAAAGAAAAACTAACGTTACTTACACCTCCACTAACTTTTGCTCCGGGAAGATTTTTTTTGATCCATTTGGTAGCCAAAAAGAAATCCAGTGCATTTTTTCGGTGCTCATCCATCCCAGTTGCCACAGGGAATATGTTGGGGTCAAATATGATATCCTGCGGATTGAATTTCACAACATCAACTAAAACCCGATAACTCCGCTCGCAGATTTCGATTCTTCGCTCATAAGTATCTGCTTGCCCATCCTCATCAAAAGCCATGACCACTACAGCAGCACCAAATTTCTTGATTGTCTTTGCCTGATTTATAAATTCTTCCTCACCATTTTTTAAGGAAATGGAATTGACAATTCCTTTGCCCTGAATACACTTCAAACCAGCCAGAATGATCGCCCATTTTGAACTGTCTATCATGATGGGGATTCTACTTATTTCTGGTTCAGATGCAATGAGATTAAGATACTTCACCATAGCAAACTCACCATCCAGCATCCCTTCATCCATACAGACATCCAATACTTGAGCTCCACCTCTCACTTGGTCCAAAGCTACATCCAAAGCCTCATCGTATTGACCATTCAGAATCAGTCTGGCGAATTTCTTTGAACCAGTTATATTGGTTCTTTCCCCAATATTGACAAAGTTAATTTCGGGTGTCAAAACCAATGGTTCTAGCCCTGATAGTTTCATATATTGCTTTGTTGCCATCTCCTCAGTCCAGTGTTTCTTCTACTTCTTCTTGTTCTAATTTTCTCGGTTGAAAGCCTTCAGAAAGCTTTGCTAAAGCTGCAATATGCTCCGGAGTGGTCCCGCAACACCCTCCTAGTATATTCAGCATTCCTTCCTTTAAAAAATCTCTTACTTGATCTGCCATTTCATTTGCTCCTTGGTCATAGGCTCCAAATTCATTTGGTAAGCCTGCATTAGGATAAGCGCTCACATAAAAAGGTGCTTTTCTTGCCAATACTTTTAGATAAGGCCTCAATTCTTTAGCTCCCAATGCACAATTCAAGCCCACTGATAACAATGGCACATGCGAAATAGAAATTAAAAAAGCCTCTGTTGTTTGACCCGAAAGGGTTCTGCCCGAAGCATCTGTAATTGTGCCTGAAACCATAATAGGAATCCCTCCATCTTTTGGATCCAAAGGAAGTCCGCGTTCTTCAAATACATCTTGTATTGCATAAAGGGCCGCCTTTGCATTCAGAGTATCAAAAATCGTTTCTACCAATAAAATATCAGAACCTCCATCAAGTAATCCTCTCACTTGTTCAGCATAAGCAGATGCTAATTGATCAAAGGTAATAGCTCTATAACCAGGATCGTTGACATCTGGAGAAAGTGACGCTGTTCTATTCGTTGGACCAATTGCACCGGCTACAAACCTTGGTTTGTCTGGGTTCTTGGCAGAAAATTCATCTGCAATTTCCCTAGCTATTTTAGCGGACTCAAAATTGATAGAGTATGCCAAATGAGCCAATCCATAATCTTCCTGAGCAATGGAAGTTCCAGAGAAAGTATTGGTTTCAATGATATCTGCTCCTGCTTCCATGTACTCAGCATGAATAGCCTGGATAATATCCGGACGGCTGAGAGATAACAAATCGTTATTTCCTTTTAATGCTTTTGGATGATTGGCCAATTCAGGAGTTCTAAAATCTTCTTCC
>NZ_JAHEBC010000060.1 GCF_024642405.1 Algoriphagus sp.
CCTCACCTTGGTTTTTAATCTTTTGGAGGGAATCATCTTCTATTTTATTATCAATAAATAATTGGATTTCCTGATTTAATGCTTCTTCTGCTTCTTCGGAAGAAACTCCTGATTCCATTTTACCTGAAAAAACCAAAAGACCTGGATCTACTGATCCTAGAACATATGCACCAATTGAGGCAAATAATTTCCCCTTCTTAACCAGTTTTTGCTCTAAAATAGAAGATTTACCAAATCCCAATAAATCAGAAGTAAGGTCTGCCTCAAAATAGCCCGATTCATTTTTCCCCGGCATTTTATAAGCTTTATAAAGTGCATCTGTAGGTACTTTCGCCATTACATTTTTTACTCTCTTTTCTTTTTGATCGGGTTCTTGAATTATTTCTGTACGGTTTTTCTTTCCAGTTTTTATCGAAGCAAACCATTTATCAGCCAAGGCTTCGATTTGAAGTAAAGTTACATCCCCACCAACAACTAAAATTGCATTATCAGGGCTATAATGGGATTGATAAAAATCCCATACATCGTCTTTATGGTAGCCTTGTATATCTTTTAAATCCTGACCAATCGTAGGCCATCGATAAGGATGCTCTAGATAGGCTAAATCTCTCAGATGATGCCAAATATCTCCATAAGGTTGATTTAAATACCGTTGTTTAAATTCTTCCATGACCACTTTTCTTTGAGTCTCAATGGTTTTTTCACTCAAAGAAAGTTGTAACATCCTATCTGACTCTAACCAAAAAGCAGTTTCAATGTTACTAGCAGGGAGAGAAATATAATAATTAGTAATGTCAGGGCTGGTGAATGCATTACAAGATCCCCCCACACGTTCTAATTCCCTGTCAAATACAGGGACGTTTTTTGAACTTCCGAACATCAGATGTTCGAAGAAATGTGCTAATCCGGTTTTTCCTGGACGTTCATTTCGAGAGCCTACCTTATAGAGTAAATTAAACACAGCCATTTTGCTGCTGTGATCCTCGTGGACGATGACCTCTAGCCCATTATTTAAATAAAATTGATGATAAGGTAGCATGTTGAATAGGAGACAAAACTAAGCTTTTCCTGAATTTGGGGTAAACTGAAACTCTTATACTCCGTAGGTATTGAAAAATAATAGTAGAATTATCCTTTGAAATTACCGTTGAATAAAGCTTTTCAATTTTTTTACAAAAAAAGCCGAACTTTGGTTTAAGTCACTAAGTTAGCTACCCGAAATATACTTCACCCTATCCAACCATGAAAAAACATTGCGTAGATCTAGATAAAACAGGACAATTTTCTAAATTTTTCATGGATTATATAAAAGGAAAAGAAGACTTAAAGCCTTTTTATTCACACAGCCCTACATTGGATAGTTTTAAAAATGCTATCAAATCAAAAAACTTTCCAATAACCAATCGCAAAGTACTCGTTGAAGCTTTATCCAATCAATATGAGGGATTCGAAATAGGAGCCAAAGTGATATCCAATATCAAAAGCTTGGAATTAGAAAACACTTATACTGTAATCACAGGGCATCAACTCAATTTATTTACCGGGCCACTTTATTTTATTTATAAAATTGTCTCGACCATTAATCTTGCAAAAAAGCTTTCTGAAGAATATCCT
This sequence comes from Algoriphagus sp., assembly GCF_024642405.1. Taxonomy (GTDB): domain Bacteria; phylum Bacteroidota; class Bacteroidia; order Cytophagales; family Cyclobacteriaceae; genus Algoriphagus. Next base: position 1,615 of record NZ_JAHEBC010000060.1, read on the forward strand.
GAGTATAATTTCATACCTGTTTATTGGATGGCCTCAGAAGATCATGATTTTGATGAGATTAATTATTTTAAACTTGATGGAAAGAAGTACCAATGGAATTCTGATCAAAGAGGTGCAGTTGGTGATTTTGAATTGGACTCATCTTTTAAGGATTATTTAAAAACAGTGCCTTTTGCTCCTGACTTTTTTAAAGAGGCATATTCATCTTCAAAAACTTTAGCGGAAGCAGTTAGAAAATATGTCAATAATCTTTTTGGAGAGCAGGGCTTAGTGATCATAGATGGTCATGATTCTTTATTAAAAGGTCTGTTTTCTTCGGTAATCAAAAATGATCTTTTCGAACACCAACCATTTCAGAAAGCTGAAAAAGCAACACAAGAACTTGAAGCGATTGGATATAAGGGCCAAATATTTCCCAGAGAAATAAACTTCTTCTATTTAGAAAAAGGTGTCAGGGAAAGAATTGAGCAACATGGTGACGAATATTTTGTATTGAATACTGATTTAAAGTTTTCCAAAGCAGATCTTGAAAGAATAATAGAGACAAATCCAGAGCGTTTTAGCCCCAACGTTGTTTTGCGCCCATTATATCAAGAAATGATCTTGCCGAATCTTGCATATTTGGGTGGACCAGCTGAAGTAGTTTATTGGCTTCAATTGAAGGGGGTATTTGAAAATTTCGATGTTCCATTTCCTATCCTCCTTCCAAGAAATTTTGCCTTATTAATTCCAGAGCATATTCGTAAAAAGGTTAATCAATTAGGTTGGAGCAATGAAGAGATCTTCCACTCATTCGAAAGCTGGAAAAAAGATTTTGTTATAGCAGAGAGTAGTTTGGATATAGAATTAGTCAAGCAAAAGGAAATAGTTTCTGCAATATTTGAAAAAAAGGGAGATGAAGCAGCTCACCTAGAGGCAAGTTTAAAGCAGGCTTTCGAGGCCGGTAAAGTCCGATCCTTAAAGATTTTGGATCAGATGAGTCGAAAATTGAGAAAAGCTGAAGAAAGAAGATTAGAGATTCAAATCAATAGGGCAATGGCTATCCAGGATTTTATCAAGCCGGGTGGCTCCCCCCAGGAAAGAGTGGTGAATATGATGCAGTTTTATTTGTCAGATCCTGAGTTGGTAAATGACTTATTGAATTGTTTTGATCCCCTTGATTTTAGTATGATGGTTTTGGATCTATGAGTTCCGGAAAAGAATTCATTCGAAAGAAATATAAACAAAAGCGAAAAGCACTTTCTGAGGAGGAGGTTTTTAATCTTTCAGAGGCAATCTTACATCAATTCAAGAATTGGTTGAAATTAAAATCTGAGATAAACCATTTTCATATTTTCTTGCCTATAGTTCGACAAAATGAAGTCAATACATTTTTAATTCGGGATTTTTTGTTTGAGCAAAAGAAATCCGTTTATACTTCTTTGCTAAAGCCCGGGCAATTTTCAATGGATACAGTCAAGATTTATCCGAAAACCAAATATCAAATTGATTCTTTAGGAATTCCAACCCCATTAGAATCTGAAGTTATAAGCCCCAATGATCTTCAGTTAGTATTAGTACCGCTATTAGCTTTTGATTTAAAAGGGAATAGAATTGGTTTTGGAAAAGGTTACTATGATAAATTTCTCGCAGAATTAAATCCGGAAGTCCTAAAAATGGGACTAAGTTTTTTTCCGGCAGTCCCTAGTATTTCTTCTGAACTACATGATATACCCTTGGATTATTGTATTACTGGAGAAAATGTTTTTTCTTTTTAGAAAATATTATTTCAAACCTTCCTTTATGAATAAGAACTTCTTTTCGGCGACAATTATTATCGCCACGTTATTTTGTTTTGTACCAGAAGCAAAATCTCAGATTGGGGCATATAACACTACGGTTGGAATAAGAGGAGGGACTAGTGTTGGAGGCTCTGTAAAAAGGTTTGTCACAGATCATGATGCAATAGAATTGATGGTTTATACCCGTTGGAAGGGCTGGGTAGGGAACTTACTTTTCGAGCATCATATGGATATCCGGGAGTTTGAGGGATTGGAATGGTATATTGGAGGAGGTGGGCATTATGGTATTTGGAAAGTTGGAAAGAGTGAGCCGCCATGGGTTTATAAGGCCACAGAAGATTATGCTGCATTTGGAGTAGATGCTATTGTAGGGCTCGATTATAATATTAACAGATCAAACTGGTATATAAGCTTAGATTGGAAACCTTCTTATAATTTCCAGGACTTTACGGGGCTATGGTGGGACGAAACAGCCTTCACTTTAAGATATTCTTTCTAATTTTACGGATTCCCTAGTTTTTTAAACCGCTTTTTAAATTTTTGACAAAAAAATAACCTAAATGATAAATTTTTTACCCCTTAATGATTGGTTTTAGTAAAAATATCATCTTTATCTCTTGTTAAAATCAAATAGTAAGAATAAAATTTTTTATTTGAGAAAAAGACATATTGTTTATTCTGAGAATAGGCTATATATGAGTTGTAAACTCGAAAAAAATTTTTTTTCCAAACAATAATTTTTTTTTACATATCGAAAAAATAAAGAATTACAGAATTTTATTTTGAAAGCGCTTCATTTGGCCCTTAAATCAGTTAATATTTGTTAAAAATGAAAGTGTTTCCAAATTATTACTGTTTTCAGCCTTTAAAACAAATTATCAACCGCTAGTTGATAATTTACCTGTAAAATTGTTTTAAATATAACAAAAAATAGAATATAGTAATTAAATGTTTTTATAATTGTATTATAATAATATATAATATACTTTTAGTAAGTATTTTTTTATATTGAGCACTATTTTGAAATTAGAATCAAATAAATTTTCTTTACACATCAACTAAACTAAATACCTTATGAGAAAAGCTTTACTCTTTGTTGTTGCGCTTTTCACCATGGCCCTCAGTTATGAGGTGTCGGCGCAACAACGGGTGATTACCGGTACGGTAATTTCCGAGGAAGACGGACTTGGTTTGCCGGGTGCAACCATCCTCGTGAAGGGTACAACAGTGGGTACTACCACCGATCTGGATGGTAATTACTCCATTAATGTCCCTGCTGGTTCTGATGTATTGATTTTCTCTTTTGTAGGACTCGTATCCGCAGAAGAGGCAATCGGAAACAGAACCATTATTAATGTGACCCTTATGACTGACGCTGCACAGCTATCCGAAGTGGTAGTAACTGCGATTGGTATCGAAAGGGAGAAAAAGGCCTTGGGTTATGCAGTTACCACAGTAGGTGACGAGCAACTTGAGAATCGTCCTGAACAAGACGTTGCCCGTGTTTTACAAGGTAAAGTTCCAGGTGTGAACATTACTTCAACAAACGGTATGTCTGGCTCTGGTACTAACATGGTAATCAGAGGTTATTCTTCTGCAACTGGTTCTAACCAGCCTTTATTCGTTGTAGATGGTGTTCCTTTCAACACAAGTACTAACAACACTAATGGATTTACTACTGGTGGTGCTACTACTTCTTCTCGTTTCTTGGATATTGATCCAAACAACATCGAGAGTATGTCAGTATTGAAAGGTCTTTCTGCAACTGTACTTTATGGTGACCAAGGAAGAAACGGTGTAATTTTGATTACTACCAAATCAGGTGCTTCTAAAAGGAAAGCTGCTGAGGTAACAATCAACCAATCAGTATTCTCTAATACTGCGGCTTCTCTACCTTCCTATGGTCAAACTTATGGTAATGGTTTCCAGCAAAGTCCAGGAAACTTCTTTTCTAACTTCGGTCCTAGATTAGATATTGGTTTAACTGTTCCTCATCCATACGCAATTTCTTCTGTAGCTTCTGTAAGAGAAGCTTTCCCTCAGTTTTGGGTAGACGGAATCGTAGGTGGCACTCCAGTTCGATATGATTACAAAGCATATGCTGATCCTACTGAAGTATTCTTTAGAACTGGTATGGTAAGTAATACTTCCGTTCAAATTTCTGGTGGATCTGACAGAACTGGTTTTAACGCCAGCTTTGGATATACTGATGACGAAGGATTTACTCCAGGTAACGAATTGAAGAAATATAACTTCGGTTTGGGTGTAAACTCTGCTATAAGTGATAAGTTCTCAATTAACTCGTCATTTACATTTGCAATTACTGATTTAGAATCACCTCCAGTTAACGCTGCTTTTGGTTCGGGTCCATCAGGAGGTATTCCTTCTGTTTTTGCTAACGTATTGTTCACACCTAGATCTGTTGATTTGGGAGGTTTACCATTTGAGAATCCTGTAGATAAGAGTTCTACTTACTATAGAGGTGGTAACGATATTATTAACCCAAATTGGTTGGTTAAGAATTACCAAAATACTTCTGATGTAAAGCGTTTCTTCAATTCTACGTCTCTGAACTATGATGTAAACGATAACTTCTCTATAACCTATAGATTAGGTTTGGATACTTATTCTGAAACTCAAGAGAAAAGATATAATAAAGGCGCAGGTAGTGGAAATGCAAATATTCAAACAGGACTATATTCTACCGCAAACATTGTAAACACAATCTGGAACCAAGATTTGATCTTGAATTGGAAGAAGGAGTTTTCTGAAAAATTTGGTATGAGTGCATTATTGGGTGGTAACTCAAGATATGATACGTTTAATAGAACTGGTATTGAATCTGTAAATCAATTAGCATACGGATTATTCAACCACTCAAACTTTACAAGTGCTTCTTCAGGTGGTCTTAACTATATTCAAGAGGAAAGAAGAATGGGTATTTATGCTAACTTGACCTTTGATTATTCCAATTATTTATACTTGAACGTTTCAGCAAGAAATGACTGGACTTCAACAGTAGAAAAAGAAAATAGAAGAATCCTTTATCCTGGAGCTTCTGTATCTTTCATTCCAAGCACAGCATTTGACTGGAACTCTTCTACTATTAATGATTTGAAATTGAGATTGGGTTATGGTACATCTGCTGGTTTCCCAAGCCCTTACAGTACTAGAAATACGTTGGCTCAAAATCCACAAGCATTCGATAGAGGTGGATTAACTCAAACCCACTCTGTTTCTAATGCATTAGGTAATCCAAATTTGAGACCAGAACTTCAAGAAGAATTAGAATTTGGAGTGGAAGCAGTAATGTTTAACAATAAGTTAAGATTCGATCTTTCTTTGTATGAAAAAAATACAAATGACCTGATTACTCAGGCTCCTATCGATCCTTCTACTGGATTTACTTCTACAGCGATTAACGTAGGAAAAATCAGAACTAGAGGCATTGAATTGCAGGCTAATATTACTCCAATTTCAACTGCTTCAGGATTTACATGGAATTCCACTGTCAACTTTGGTTTGTATCGTTCTGTAACAATGTCTTTAGGCGATGGTCTTGAAGAAATCGTTGTAGCTGGTTTTACCACTTTGGGTAACTTCGCTATTCCAGGTGAGCCATTCAACGTGATCAAGGGTATTGGTTTTGAAAGAGATGAGCAAACAGGTTTACCTATTATCTTGTCAAGTGGTTTACAAAAACAAGATCCAGATTTGAAAATTTTGGGTGATCCTAATCCAAGATGGACTGGTTCATGGATCAACACATTCTCTTTTAAAGGATTTACTTTAAATGCGATGTTGGAATACAGACATAAAGGAGCTATTTTCTCGAATACAGTTACAGGAACTCTAGCAAGAGGTGTAACATTAGATCCAGTGATTGATAGAGAAATGACCTTTATTATGCCAGGTGTGAAAGAAGATGGAACTCCAAACGACATCCAAATATCAGCTTCAGATTATTTCTTTGGTGGCTACCACTTAGGTGCTGATGAAGCAAACGTATTTGATGGTTCTATGATTCGTCTTCGTGAACTTTCTTTAGGATATGAATTACCAACTAGCTTAATGGCAAAGACTCCATTCAAAAGAGCATCTATTGCTGTTAGTGGAAGCAACTTATGGTTCAGAGCATTGAACTTCCCTCCAAACATGAATTACGATGTGGACGTGTTGGGTACTGGAGTTGGTAACGGTCTAGGTTTCGACTTTGTGACTGGTCCTAGCTCAAGAAGATTTGGTGGAACTGTAACTCTTGCATTCTAATCCAAAAACTGAAATTATTATGAAAAAATATATATATAGTTTGTTGTGTGCAGCAACCATGTTATTTGCTTCATCTTGTGATTTAGATCTACTAGATGACCCAAATGCGGTAACTGCTTCAACAGCTTCTCCCGATTTCCTACTTAACAGGATTCAATTAGATTACTCAGGTTTCTACCAAGGAATCAGTAATACTGGTATGTCTTTAACAAGAATTGTGAATCAAGGTAGTGCTTTGTATGAGAACGCATACACCGTGTCTTCTACAAATGGATGGTGGTCAAATAGCTACTCTAATATTCTAGCTGATATTGCCTTCTTAGAAGAATTGGCAGTAGAGGGTAATTTGCAAAAGCACTTAGGAATTGCTAAGACGATCAAGGCAATGGTTTTATTCCACTTGGTGGATGTTTATGGTGATGTCCCATATTCTCAAGCTATTGATCCAGCTAATTTTAACCCTGAAGTTGATCCAGGTGAATCCATCTATAATGCAGCGAATGTTTTGTTAGACGAGGCGAAAACTCACTTTGCTACAACTGGTAATGGTTCTCCAAATGATTATTTCTATAATAGAAATTATACAAAATGGACTAGATTGGTAAATACCTTGAAATTAAGATATTTCCTTAACCTTAGATTAACTAAGCAAGGGGACGCTATGTCTGGTATTGATGCGTTGTTAGCTGAAAATAACATGTTGAAAGCGGGCGATGATTTCGTTTTTAGATTTGGTACTAATACTGCTAACCCAGATTCTAGACATGGAAACTTTGTAGGTTCTTACACCTCTGGTGGTGGAACATACCACTCAACTTATTACATGTGGCATATGACTGAGGCGAAAGGATTCGATGATCCTAGAGCTAGATTCTATTGGTATCGTCAAGTTTTAGTAAACTCTACGAATATTGATGAGATCGAGTGTATTTCGCAAATTGCTCCTCCACATTACTTAGCTGGCGGATATATCTACTGTCTTCCTGGTCAGAGAGGATATTGGGGTCGTGACCACTTGGATCCAGATGGTGTTCCACCAGATGGTTTGAAAAGAACTGTATGGGGAGTCTATCCTGTAGGTGGCAGATTTGATAATGATTCAGCATCTCCAACAAATAATGCAACATTGGGTGCTGCAGGTGCTGGGCTATATCCTATCATGCTAGCCGCTTACGTTGACTTTATGTTGGCGGAAGCTGCCTCTGAAATTGACGGTGATGCTGCTGCTGCAAAAGATTATATGCTTTCTGGAATTCAAAAACATATGAATTTTGTTACTGGATATGCCCTAAGTACACCAGAAGCAGGTGCTATCAATGCTTTCTTCAATGCTAAAGACACCTCACTTGATGAAGATATTCAAAACTATCTTAACTATGTAAGTAGAGATTATGATAATGCATCTGACAAAATGGATGTTATCGGTCGTGAATATTGGTTGTCTCTATATGGTAGCGGTGCTGAGGCATTTAACCTTTATAGAAGAACTGGTAAGCCAAGTAACATGCAACCAGCCCTTGAGCAAAATCCAGGTGCTTTCCCAAGATCGTTCTTGTATCCTAACGTGTATATGGTAACTAATACCAATGCAAGTCAAAAATCAGGACTTGATGTACAAGTATTCTGGGATAATAATCCTGCTGGCAATGGCTGGGTTTACTAACCAAAAAAATTGAGATAATATGAAAATGTTAAAATATAGTTTTGGTTTACTGGCAGGTGCCTTAGTTTTCCTAAGCTCATGTAGAGATTTTGTAGAACCTAATATTCCTTATGCGGAATTTGATACTGCTGCCTATTTGAGAACCATTGACAGAACCAGTACCACTTTCAACTTCTTTAATTTAAGTAGTTCGAAATTTGCCCTTACCCTCGAGGCTGTGGATATTGAGGATGGTGCTACAGTGGAAACTGTAGAAATTAAGGTTCAGCATAGAAGATTGATCCCAGGAGTTGGATTGGAATATACTCCTGCTGCTCCTGTTCTAATCAAAACACTTTCTGCTGCTGATTTTACATCAAACACTGAATCTAGATTCCTAAGAACTTCATTTGAAATTTCAGCTGTAGAAGCAATCTCAGCTGTTGGTTTGACACCAGCAGATATTGAGGGTGGAGATACATTTGAATTCAGCTTAATTCTGAATGATAAGAAGGGTAGATCTTTCAATAGAGAGAATGTTTCTAGTAACGTAGCTGGCGCTACTTTCTATGATTCGCCATTTCAGTATTTTGTAAATGTTATTTGTCCTGTTGATGCTAATTATGCAGTTGGAGAATATAGCTTGAAGCAAACTGCTGGAGGTGAAGATCCATTCTTCGGTAATCCTACTCGTTTTGTTGAAGAAACTGTAACTCTCGCTACATTAGCTAGCAACCCAACAAGAAGAAGTTTCACTGTAAAGTATTTAGGTGGCTTTACTACTAGAACTTTCACTATTGAATTCTCTTGTGGACTTGTTAAGAAACCTTCAGAAAGTGCTGGTGCAGGTTGTGGAGGCAGTATTTTATGGGAATCTGACAACAGTGATCTAGCAACTTATGATATTAATGATGATGGTACAATTGTTGTGAAATTTGTTGATGATGTTGATGATGATTGTGGCGTTAATCAAGCAATGGAAATTACACTTACTAAACTATAATCTTTAAGTAGTAATAATACTAAAAGCAGCATCTTTTGATGCTGCTTTTTTTTTTGATTTCATTTTTTTAAAGAGAGATTAAGAAACTTTTGTTTTGAATGATTAAGCGATAAAGCTTTAATTAACATAATATATACTATTTATATCCCTATTTTATATATTTGCTAAAGCGAATAATCAGTTTTTTTTAATCAATTTATCCTTATAGTTTTGTAGAGATCTCAATAACCCATTATGGATAAATTTTCATTTATTGCAAATGCTCATGTTTCTTATATAGATGAGCTTTATACTTCATTTAGGAGTGACCCTTCCTCAATAGACCCAAGTTGGAAAGAGTTTTTTGAAGGTTTTGATTTTGCTTTAACCAATTATGATGTTGAAAGTGAAGATGTTGTAACTGGATCTAATGGTAAACCTACCCCAAAAAATGGTGCTCTTGCTACGCCAGGAACCATTATGGATATGGAACAATTGCCAAAAGAAATCAAGGTTAGAGCTTTAATTCATGCGCATAGATCTAGGGCTCACTTAAGGTCCAAAACAAATCCTGTTCGGGAGAGGAGAGATAGAAAAGCTCTTATTGATCCGGAATACTTTGGACTCGGATCTGAGGATATGAATACTGAATTCCAGGCTGGAAATGAAATTGGGATCGGTAAAGCTAAGCTTTCTACTATCGTAGATGCTTTAAAGAAAATATATGAAGGTCCAATGGGATTCGAATACTTATATATTCGTGACCCAGAAATGCTGGATTGGTTTAAAACTAAAGTTGAAAGAGAAGCTTTGGCTTTTAATCCTCAAGTGGATGAAAAGAAAAGAATTCTTTTTAAACTGAATCAAGCTGTTGTTTTTGAAAACTTCCTTCATACAAAATACCTAGGTCAAAAAAGGTTTTCCTTAGAAGGGGGTGAAAGTTCTATTCCATTTTTGGATGCTGTTATAAATACTTCAGCCTCTTTGGGAGTTGAGGAAGTGATGATTGGTATGGCTCATAGAGGACGCCTTAATGTACTCGCTAATATCATGGGCAAAACATACGAACAGATTTTTTCTGAGTTCGAAGGTACTGCCAAACCAGATCTTACCATGGGTGATGGGGATGTGAAATATCATATGGGGTATTCCAGTGATATTGTTACTCCAGATGAGAAAAAAGTGCATTTAAAATTAGCTCCAAACCCTTCCCACTTGGAGGCTGTAAATCCTGTAGTAGAAGGATTTATTAGAGCTAAAATTGATACTGAGCATAGCGGAGATAAAACAAAAGCACTTCCAATTCTTATCCATGGGGATGCTGCAGTCGCTGGTCAGGGAATAGTTTATGAAGTGACGCAGATGGCAGATCTGAAAGGTTATAATACCGGTGGTACAATTCACTTTGTTATCAATAATCAAGTTGGGTTTACCACTGATTTTGATGATGCCAGATCTTCCATTTATTGTACTGATGTAGCAAAAATCATTGATGCTCCCGTTATTCATGTGAATGGAGATAATGCTGAAGCTGTTGTTTTTGCGGCAAAGCTTGCAGCAGAATTCAGACAGAAGTTCAGTAGAGATATTTTTGTGGATATGGTTTGCTATAGACGCCATGGACACAATGAATCGGATGAGCCGAAATTCACGCAACCGGAACTATATAATTTGATTTCCAAGCATCCAAATCCGAGAGAAATATATGTTAAGAAATTAACCGAAAGAGGGGATATTGATGCTAAAATTGCTTCTCAAATGGATGAGGAGTTTAGACAACTTTTACAGGACCGATTAAATATGGTCAAAGAGAAGCCTCTTCCTTATCAAGCAACAAAGTTTGAGCAAGAGTGGGGTAATCTAAGAAGGTCAAAACCAGAAGATTTTGATAAATCTCCGGAAACAGGAATTGATGAAGCTACTATTAAAGTGGTGGCTGAAGCATTGACTACTATTCCAAAAGGTTTCAAGCCAATCAAACAGATTGAAGCTCAAATGAAGCAGCGAAAAGATATGTTTTTTAAATCTAAAGAACTAAACTGGGCGGCTGCAGAATTATTGGCTTATGGTTCTCTTTTGACTGAAGGAAAACAAGTTAGGATTACAGGACAGGATTGTCAAAGAGGGACTTTTTCTCATAGGCATGCAGTTCTCCATGATGCTACTAACAACCGACCTTACAACTCATTGTTGGAAATGAAGGAAAGAAAAGGTTTATTCCAGATTTATAACTCTCTACTTTCTGAGTATGCAGTTTTGGGTTTTGAGTATGGCTATGGAATGGCAAATCCAAATTCATTAACGATTTGGGAAGCTCAATTTGGCGATTTCGCAAATGGAGCCCAAACCATGATTGACCAGTTTATTTCTTCTGGTGAGTCTAAATGGCAAAGGATGAATGGTTTGGTCATGTTACTTCCTCACGGTTATGAGGGACAAGGTCCTGAACACTCAAATGCAAGGCCTGAAAGATTCCTTCAGCTTTCCGCTGAGTATAATATGGTAGTAGCGAATATCACTGAGCCTTCAAACTTTTTCCATTTGTTAAGAAGACAACTTGCCTGGGAATTTAGAAAGCCTTGCGTAGTAATGTCTCCTAAATCTTTGTTGAGACACCCAAAGGTAATATCTCCCATTTCTGAATTTACATCTGGATCGTTTAAGGAGGTAATTTTGGATACCACTGTAGATCCCAAAAAAGTAAAAAGAGTAATACTTTGTTCAGGGAAGATCTTCTATGATTTGGATGAAGCGAGAGAAAAAGAAAAGGTTGAAGACGTGGCAATTGTTAGAATTGAGCAGATTCACCCACTTCCGAAGAAGCAAATTATTGATCTTCTGGCAAAATATAAAGGATCCGAAGTTGTCTGGGTTCAAGAAGAACCCGAAAACATGGGCTATTGGAATTATATTTTAAGATTACTTTATAAAGAATTGCCAATGGATGTAATCGCTAGAAAATCATCTGCTTCACCAGCAACCGGCTATAATAAAGTCCATGTGGAAGAACAAAAGGCAATTATTTTAAAGGCCCTCAAAATTAAATAATCCAAAATAATCATATCATTTTGTTCCAACTCTCACTGTAACCAGTAAGGGTTAAAAAGAAAAACTCATGAGCAAAGAAATTATAGTGCCCACAGTAGGCGAATCCATTACCGAGGTTACCGTTGGGCAATGGTTTAAAAATGATGGAGATCATGTTCAAATGGATGAAATCCTTTGTGAATTAGAATCTGATAAAGCAACTTTTGAGTTGCCTGCTGAGGCAACAGGAATATTAAGAATAAAAGCTCAGGCAGGTGAGACTTTAGAAATTGGGGCAGTAATTTGTTCGATTGATGAGGAGCAAGCTTCAGCCTCTAAAGATAGCACTGCACCTTCGCCTAAGTCAGAAGCTAAAAGTACTAGCAATAGCCCATCTCCAACAGGTGAAGTGAAAGAGATGATAGTGCCTACTGTAGGAGAATCTATCACAGAAGTCACCCTTGCAAATTGGCTGAAAAAAGATGGGGATTATGTGAGTTTAGACGAAATAATAGCGGAAGTTGATTCTGATAAAGCAACCTTTGAATTGCCTGCAGAAGCTTCTGGGATTTTAAGGCATATTGCTCAAGAAGGAGACGTTTTAGAAATAGGTGGATTAATCTGTAAAATCGAAGTGACAGAAGGAAAGCCATCTCCTGCCAATGAAACTTCTACTTCTGCTCCAGAAGCTTCCCAAGCTAAAGGAAATACAAATTATGCCACTGGGCATGCTTCACCAGCTGCATCTAAGATTTTGTCAGAAAAAGGAATTTCTCCTGAATCTGTTTCAGGAACTGGTAAAGATGGAAGAATTACTAAAGAGGATGCTCAAGGGGCACAAAAACCTGCTTCAACTCCTCCGAAAGCAGAATCTAAACCAGCCAATGAATCTCCCGCTCCAGTGCTAGGCTCTAGAAATGAAAGACGAGAGAGAATGTCTTCTCTTCGTAAAACTGTAGCCAAAAGATTGGTTTCAGTGAAAAACGAAACAGCTATGTTGACCACATTTAATGAGGTTAATATGAAGCCAATCATGGATATGAGATCTAAATTCAAGGAGCAATTCAAAGAAAAGCATGGAGTTGGTCTTGGATTTATGTCATTCTTTACGAAAGCAGTTTGTGTAGCCCTTCAAGAATGGCCAGCTGTAAATGCTAAAATTGACGGAAACGAAATGGTTTTCAATGACTTTTGTGATATCTCTATTGCTGTTTCCGCACCAAAAGGATTAGTGGTTCCTGTTATTAGAAATGCTGAAGCGATGAGTTTTGATCAGATAGAGAAAGAGATTGTTAAGTTGGCGACTAAAGCCAGAGATAATAAGCTTTCTATTGAAGAAATGACAGGTGGGACATTCACGATTACCAACGGTGGTGTCTTTGGTTCTATGATGTCAACTCCAATTATCAATGCACCTCAATCTGCCATATTAGGAATGCATAACATCGTACAAAGACCGATGGCTGTGAATGGTGAAGTTAAAATTCTTCCTATGATGTATGTTGCCCTTTCCTATGATCACAGAATTATTGATGGTCGTGAATCTGTAAGCTTCTTGGTAAGAGTTAAGGAATTACTTGAAGATCCAACAAGGCTATTGTTTGGAGTATAATTGATTTGAGATTTACGAAATAAGAAATAAGAGAGGCTGAGTAGTGTCAGCCCTCATTTTAAACAGTCTTGGCTCTCGGTTCTAGACTCTAAAATCTAAAAAAATGTACGATGTTATAGTTATCGGTTCTGGTCCAGGTGGTTATGTGGCAGCAATTCGCTGTGCACAACTTGGTATGAAAACCGCCTTAATAGAAAAATATCCAACTCTTGGAGGCACTTGCTTAAATGTGGGATGTATCCCTTCCAAAGCACTTTTGGATTCTTCAGAGCATTTTCATAATGCTGCTCATACTTTTGAAACTCATGGTATCAAACTTTCGAATCTTAAGGTAGATTTGAAACAGATGATCACTCGTAAGAATGATGTAGTGAAGCAAAATACCGATGGAATTCAATACCTGATGAAAAAGAACAAAATTGATGTTCATCAAGGGATTGGGTCTTTCATAGATGCTACTACTATTAAAGTGACCAAAGATGATGGTACTTCTTCTGAAGTGAAAGGTAAAAATATCATCATTGCCACAGGTTCCAAGCCATCGTCTTTGCCATTTATTAAACTGGATAAGGATCGGGTGATTACTTCTACTGAGGCTTTGAATCTGAAAGAAATCCCAAAGCATTTGGTGGTTATAGGTGGCGGTGTTATTGGTCTGGAGCTTGGCTCTGTTTATGGTCGCATGGGGTCGAAAGTTTCTGTAATTGAATACATGGATTCTTTGATCCCGACTATGGATCGTACCATGGGAAAAGAACTTCAAAAGTCATTAAAAAAGATTGGTTTTGAGTTTTTCTTGAAGCATAAAGTGACGTCAGTGGAGAAGAAAGGAAAAGAACTTACCGTCAAAGCTGAAAACCCAAAGGGTGAAACTATAGAAGTGAAAGGCGATTATGTCTTGGTTTCTATTGGTAGAAGACCATATACTGATGGTTTGAATGCTGAAGCTGCAGGAGTGAAACTTACTGATAGAGGACAAATTGAAGTCAATGATCACTTGCAGACGAATGTATCAAACATCTACGCTATAGGAGATGTGGTGAAAGGCGCAATGTTAGCTCATAAAGCGGAAGAAGAAGGTGTTTTCGTTGCAGAGACTTTGGCTGGACAGAAACCACATATCAATTATAACCTGATTCCGGGTGTAGTGTATACTTGGCCAGAGGTTGCTTCGGTAGGGTATACTGAAGAGCAATTAAAAGAGAAAGGGGTGAAATATAAAGCTGGTAAGTTCCCATTTATGGCTTCAGGTAGAGCAAGAGCTTCCATGGATACCGATGGAGTTGTAAAAGTTTTGGCAGATGCTGAAACTGATGAGATCCTTGGCGTACATATGATCGGTCCAAGAACAGCAGATATGATTGCAGAGGCTGTTGTAGCGATGGAATACAGAGCTTCAGCAGAGGATATCGCTAGGATGTCGCATGCACACCCTACTTATACAGAAGCTTTCAAAGAAGCATGTTTAGCCGCTACCGATAATAGGGCGTTGCATGTTTAATTGAGGTTTATAATTTTATAGAAGCCATCTAGGACATTTCTGGATGGCTTTTTCTTTGGTCAAATTTTTGGTTTAATTCGTGTATGAAGTTTAAAATAGCCGTCTTGGGAGCTGGTAATGTCGCATGGCATTTAGCACCAGCATTAGAAAACGCAGGTCATGAGGTGACTGAAGTTTATGCAAGGGACATTTCAAAAGCACAAAAAATAACAGGAAAGCTATATTCTTCAGAGGCAAAAGATGATCTTGATTTTTCAGAATCAGAAGCAGAGATTTTTATTTTGGCGGTAAAAGACTTTGCTATACCGGAAGTTGCAGATGAAATAATTTTACCCGAAGGAAGCATTTTGGTTCATACTTCAGGCAATATGTCATTAGACGTTTTAGGATATAGTTCTGCCAGCTATACCGGGATTTTTTATCCGCTTCAATCTTTTACGATCGGTAGGAAAATAGATTTTGAAGACGTGGCATTTTTACTGGAATGTGAAGATGAGGAATCACTTCAAAAACTCCGGAAACTTGCAAAAAGCCTATCTTCCCTAAACTATGTAGTCAAATCTAAAGACAGAAAAGCAATTCATGTGGCTGCTGTTTTTGCAAGTAATTTTAGCAATCACATGATCAGAATCAGTGAAGAGATTATGCGTCGACAGGGATTGGATTTCGAAATGCTGAAACCATTAATAATTGAGCAGATTTCCAAAACTTTACAAATTGGTGCGAAAAGTGCTCAGACTGGACCCGCTATAAGAGAGGATTATGAAACCCTGGAAGATCATCACAGCTTTTTGAACTACAATGAGTCAATAGCAGAAATTTATAGATTGATCTCCCAGGATATTATTGATGGTTAATGGCTCCAAGTCCCGAATTTACCATTTTGGTAATCTTCATAAGCTTGTTGGATTTCAGCCTGAGTGTTCATCACAAATGGTCCTTGAGCTACCATAGGTTCATTAAATGGAGCTGCATGTCCTAAAATTACTATTGTATCTGATAATGCTTTTACTTGAAGATTGACTTTTCCATCTTCAAACTCTACCAAATTTCTATAAGGTATAGTTTCCCCATTTACATCCAACTCACCTCTTACAATGTAAAAGAATATATTTTCTTCAGCTGGGATAGTCTTCTCAAAGCTTCCTCCCTCTGTCAAATAAATGGTACTCATAGTTATTGGGAATGATCCTTCAAACGCTCCTTTGGTACCATTCCATTCTCCAAATAATTGCTGCACTTTCACTTTGCCTTCATCAAGTGTAAAAGTCGGAATATTTTCCTTTTGAAGGCCAACATACTTAGGATCTGTCATTTTTAATTTGGCAGGAAGATTCAACCAAAGTTGTAAGATTTCTAAATCCCCTCCATTCTTTTTAAAATCAGAGCTGCTTACCTCGGAATGTATTAAACCGCTACCAGCCGTCATGTATTGTACACCTCCAGGCCCTATCACTGATTCATGACCTGATGAATCTAAATGCATGATATCACCTTCAAGAATAAAAGTAACTGTTTCCATCCCACGATGGGGATGGGGTCCAAAAGGTAATCCTCTATTTGGTGAAGGATAAGTCTGGAAACCATGATGGTTTAAAAAAA
>NZ_JAHEBC010000061.1 GCF_024642405.1 Algoriphagus sp.
AGAACTACCAATTACATAGCTTCCTTTGGCTATTTTAGGGACAGCCGGCTTTTGAGGAGTTGAGGGGAATTTCTGAACGACAGGATTGGTAGTGGAAAGCGATTCTTTTACTGTAGCCAATAATTCGTCAGGATTGATCGGTTTGGTGATGTATTCAAAAGCACCAAGTTTCATTGCTTTAATTGCAATTCGTATATCTGAATAATGGGTGATAAGAATAACTTGGGTGTGAGGATATTTCGATTTTGTCCATTGAAGTAATTCCATCCCGGTACCGTCAGGCAATCGGAAATCAGCGATGATCAAATCAAAGTTATTTGTAGCCATCATTTGCTGTGCATCTTTTACTTTGATGCAGGTCTGAATTGCATAACCATTTTTCTCCAAAAAGGTCTTTACAATTCTAGAATAGGTGAGGTCGTCTTCGACTAATAAAATATGCATAATGCAAAAATCGCGGTTTATAATACAAGTTTAACAAAAAAAGCATCCGGCAGGTGCCCGATGCTTTTAAATTATTAAGGATTAAGCAACTAGTCTATTATTTTTTTTCCTTTTAGATCAATTTTTATATCCAAGGTGTCTTCTGTTTCAATTTTCAAAGTCCCATCAAAATTATGTTTTCCATCAATTAGTATTATTTGAAAAGCTTAGGAGACTGAAATATGTTATAATTTCTCAACTTTTGAGATATCAGGTTGTATCGATTCTGGTAATACTTAATCCTCTTTTCTCATTGTTCTTTCTGAATTTCAATTTCTGAAAGATTTATTTGGACTGACTTTTTTTGAGGCTCTTTTAGCTGTGCCAACAACAAAATTGGATGAAATAAAAAGAATCCTTGCCAAATTAAATATTTGTTTAGGTAATCTAATATTTTCATCAGATTCCGAACTTCTAAATCCTAGAACTAAGTTTTTGAATCTTTAAACCCATTATGCGAACCATGTGCCAAAAGCTGATCAAAGCATTTAAGCTGTTTTGTTGATTAAAGTCAAAATAAATTGTGGGGATAAAGTCCTCAGTTTGTTCTAAAAAAACCTTAAACTAGGTAACAAACCTCGCTATTTCGCTTATTTTGAAGGGTTGTTTGTAAAATGGGGATTCACGAAATTTAAATTTATGTAATCGAACTTTTTTGAAGAAAAATTCTTTTAAAAACTAGTAACTTTGATCCATTAATTAACATTCGCCAGAATCCATGAGTGACGCCATCAAACACGAGTGCGGAATAGCAATGATAAGGCTTCGCAAACCTGTACAATACTATATAGATAAGTACGGAACAGCAGCCTACGCAGCAAATAGACTTTATGTCTTAATGCAAAAGCAAATCAATCGAGGTCAAGATGGTGCTGGAGTGGCCAATATAAAAATCGGGACCGATCCAGGAACACGTTATATTAGCAGGTACCGCTCTGTTGAGCCATCTGCCGTCAATTACATCTTTGACAAAATCACTAAGAAATACAAAAAGGCAAAGAAAATCGGAGGGCATGATGCACTTACAGATGCAGAATGGCTGAAAGAAAATATAGCTTTTACGGGGGAGGTTTGGCTTGGTCACCTTCGTTATGGAACTCACGGCGAAAATAGTATCGAAACCTGTCATCCTTTCCTTAAACAGAATAACTGGAGAAGTAGAAACCTAGTCATGGCAGGAAACTTTAACATGACTAATGTTGAAGAGTTATTTAGTAGACTGGTACAGCTTGGACAGCATCCCAAAGAAAAGACGGATACTGTTACAGTAATGGAAAAAATTGGCCACTTTCTAGATGAGGAAAATCAACGTATTTTCGACAAATACAAGCATCAATATTCAAATGAGCAGATTACGAATGTGATCGAAAATGAGCTTGACTTGGCGAGAATTTTAAGAAGATCCTGTCGAGATTTTGATGGTGGCTATACTATGGCTGGAATGGTTGGAAATGGTTCAGCATTTGTTGTTCGAGATCCTTCAGGGATTCGCCCGGCCTATTATTATGCAGATGATGAGGTGATAGTCGTGGCCTCTGAAAAGCCTGCCATAAAATCAGCCTTTAATATTGATTTCAATTCAATTCAGGAAATCAAGCCAGGGCATGCATTGGTCATCAATAAGGATGGCTCCTATGCAGAGTCAGAAATCCTGCCTGCAAGAGAGAAAAAATCCTGCAGTTTTGAGAGAATCTATTTCTCAAGAGGTACTGATCCGGCAATCTATCAGGAAAGAAAAGATCTTGGGAAAGCATTAATTCCACAGATTTTGAAGGCGATCGATTTTGATCTTAAAAACACGGTCTTTTCTTACATTCCAAATACTGCAGAAACTGCATTTTTGGGAATGATTGAAGGATTAGAAGATTATTTAAGTGCCAAGAGAAGAGAAGTCTTTTTAGATGGAAAGCCTCATATGGGCGAATTGGATGAACTTCTGAATTTTAGGCCAAGAGTTGAAAAATTAGTGAGTAAAGATGTAAAGCTTAGAACCTTTATCACCAATGATGATGACCGTGATACCATGGTTGCAAATGTTTATGATACCACTTACGAAGTCATTAAACCAGGGATAGATTCCTTGGTAGTCATAGATGATAGTATTGTGAGAGGTACAACTTTGGAGAAAAGTATACTAACTACATTAGATAAGTTAAATCCAAAAAGAATAATTATTGTTTCTTCTGCCCCACAGATTAGATTCCCGGATTGTTATGGGATTGATATGTCCAGAATGAAAGAGTTTATAGCTTTCAGAGCTGCTTTGGCACTTTTGAAAGAAAGGGGAATGGAAGATATTTTGGAAAAAATTCATGAATCCTGCCTTAGCCATCCAAATTCCTACGAGAATTTTGTGAAGGAAGTATATAGCCAGTTTACAGATGATGAAATCTCAGTTAAAATAGCGGAGATTGTTTCCGGTGATACAATCAAGGCTGAAGTTCAAGTGATTTTCCAAACAGTAGACAACTTGCATAAGTGTATCCCGAATCATATTGGTGATTGGTATTTTACTGGTAATTATCCAACTACGGGTGGAACAAGAGTTGTAAATAAGTCTTTTGCGAACTTTATGGAAGGAATTACTGTACGAGCATATTAAAAAACATTCAATTTGAAAATAATTAAAGAGGCACAGGGAATATTCCTTGTGCCTTTTCTCTTTTGGAACCTTTTGGAATTATAAATTAGTGCTTTGAAACTAAATAGCTTAAACAATAATGGATATAAACGTATCTCTTTTAAAGGAAATTTGTCAAATCGCAGGAGCACCTGGCTTTGAAAAACGAGTTCGTGACCTTGTAATTGAATTAGTGACTCCTATTTCGGATGAAGTGAAAATCGATAATCTGGGGAATGTGATTGCGATCAAAAAAGGAAAAAGAAATCCGGATGGAAAGCGTGTGATGGTTGCTGCACATATGGATGAAATTGGTTTTATAGTCACGCATATTGATGAAAACGGATTTTTAAGATTCCATACCTTGGGCGGCTTTGATCCTAAAACACTCACCGCTCAACGAGTGATCGTTCACGGCAAAAAGGATTTGGTGGGTGTCATGGGAAGCAAGCCAATTCATGTGATGTCGGCAGAAGAAAAAACAAAACTTCCCAAAACGACAGATTTTTTTATCGACTTGGGTATGACCAAATCTGAAGTAGAAAAATTTGTCACCATTGGTGATCCGGTGACAAGGGATCGTGAATTGATAGAAATGGGAGACTGCGTCAACTGTAAATCAATTGACAACCGGGTTGCAGTTTTTATCCTAATTGAAACTTTGAAGAAACTTAAAAATCCGGCTTATGATGTCTATGCTACTTTCACAGTTCAAGAGGAGGTTGGGATAAGAGGAGCCAACGTTGCAGCCCATGGGATTAATCCGGATTTTGGGATTGCTTTAGATACCACCATTGCATTTGATGTTCCGGGAGCTCAGGCTCATGAAAAAGTTACGGAGTTAGGAAAAGGAACCGCAATAAAGATCATGGATGCCATGACTATATGTGATTATAGGATGGTAGAATTTATGAAACAAACTGCCGATAAAGAAAAAATAACTTGGCAACCAGAAATTTTAACTGCTGGGGGAACTGATACGGCAGGTGTTCAAAGAATGGGGAAACAAGGAGCTATTGCAGGTGCAATATCTATTCCTACAAGACATCTGCATCAAGTGATAGAAATGGCTCATAAACAGGATATTGCTGATTCTATTTCTTTATTGACTGCCTGTTTGGAACAGGTGGACAAGTACGATTGGAAGCACTGAAAAATTGTCAACTATAAAGCCATCCTATCTGGACGGCTTTATAGTTGACATTCCAAGCAGCCTTTAGATTAATTGCTTAAGGGAATCCTTAGGCCTTTTTTTTGCAATTTATTTTAGTATGAATGCAGATACTTTCATACCTAAGAAGATGAGATTGAGGCAAAAAATAAAAGTAGAACCATTTTTAGCCTTTGGAAATAAAGAGGGAATTTTTGTAAAAGGCAGAGTAATTACATCCTACAAGCAAAAAAGACCTATGTCAAGAAATTCTTGGTTTAAGAATATATTGGCAACTATAAGAAGGTATTCTGTAAAATCTATTTCTGATGCCCTTGTTGAAATTCATTTTCATAGCCAAAGATTTGAGGTCAGGACTGATAAAGATGGGGTTTTTGAGAAACAAATTGAGGTAGAAAATCCCTATTTGGATAAGAGTGAATCTGTGAATTTTAAGGTTATAGAGCCACTTGGAAAAAATAAATCTACTTGGGCAAGCAAAAAGGTGTTACGGTTCGAAAGCAGCAATGGGATTATCTCGGATATTGATGACACCATTTTAATTTCTCATTCCACTGATATAGGGAAAAAACTTTGGCTTTCTATCTCCAAGAATGCATATACAAGAAGACCCTTGCCAGGTGTTTCGGATTTTTATCATGAGTTAACCTGCCAGAGGCAAGACCCGATTTTTTATGTATCCAGCAGTGATTGGTCACTTTTTGATTTGATCCGTGATTTTATGCGCTTTAGAAATATCCCGATGGGGCCTACGTTACTAAAAGATAAGCATATCAATCTAAAAAATATTTGGAAGTCGGGAAGTGGAAATCATAATCACAAGTTGGAAAAAATTCATTTCCTTTTTACCCTTTACCCAAAAATGAAGTTTTTTCTAATTGGAGATAGTGGACAGCATGATCCAGAAATCTATGCTCAAATAATAAAAAAATATCCCGGTCGAGTCCATGCTGTCTTTATCCGATTAATCGGCCAATTGGATCCCAAACGGAGGGAAGAAATAGAATCAGAGGTAGGGATGGAGAAATTTTTCTTTGTAGAATCCTCCGAACAGGCTCTGGAATTAGCACGAAAAAATGAATTTATTTAGAGAAGAAAAATGAAAAAAGTCTGTTTATTTATTTTTAATCCTGTCTCCGGGGATTCAACTATTGACAAAGAGGAACTTGATGAAATCGTTAGAGTTAAGCTAGCTCATTTTGAAACAAGTATCTTTGAAACAACTGGTTCTGATGATACTGTTAAAATCAAATCAGAATATGTACGATTAAAGCCTGATTTAGTATTGATCGGAGGAGGAGATGGCACAGTGAAATTGGTAGCAAAGTCATTAATTAATACCAATATCCCGTTTTGTATTGTTCCTTTTGGATCAGCAAATGGCCTTGCTAAATGTCTTGGGATTCATACAGTTGAAGATTCTTGGGAAGCGGTTCGTGATTATGTTGTTCATCCTATTGATGCGATCCGGATTAATGATGAGCTATGTTTACATTTAGCAGATTTCGGCTTCAATGCTAATTTGGTTAAAAATTTTGAAGCAACTGACGGAAGGGGAATGCTCGCTTACATCAAAAGTTCGGTTTCTGAGATATTTACCACTGAATCTAAATCTTTTAAACTGAAAATCGACGGGGAAATGAAGCAAGTGATGGCTAAAATGCTGGTCTTAGCGAATGGTGATCAATACGGGACAGGAGCTTTGATCAATTATAAAGGCAAAATGAACGATGGGAAATTCGAAGTAATTGCCTTAAATCCTGAAAGTGCTAAAGATTATATCCGAATGATTATGGCGATGTTTAGAGGGGACTTAGAGGAGCAAAATTCCTCGATATTTTACCGCTGTGAGTCTTGTGAAATAGAAAATGTAAAGGAAGTTGAATTTCAGATTGATGGAGAGTTAATGGGGAAGCCTCAGTCAATTAATGCAACGATAGAAAAACAGGTCTTTCAATTTATAACTTCCAAAAGATTTTCAAGTTCCCAAAAAAATCTTTCCTAAGCCAATTGTCAAATCAAAGCATTAGAATATCGTAGAATTCTATAACTTCCTTTTTTAATTTCTCAAAATACCATGATTAGAAAAGTCTTTCAATTCGCCATTTTGGTCGGAATCCTATTTTCATGTAGCAGTAATAAAGCAGAAGTAACCGAAGTATTGCACGATGAACCAATGCCGGAATGGATTCAAATGTTTAATGGACAAGATTTAGAAGGTTGGATTCCTAAAATTCACCATCATGAAACAGGTGAAAATTACTTCAATACATTCAGGGCAAAAGATGGGATCATTGAAGTGAACTATGATGATTACAAGGAGGGATTCAATGATCGTTATGGACATTTGTTTTATGAAAAACCTTTTTCGTCTTTTCACATGACTTGGGAGTATAAGTTTACCGATCAATGGTTAAAAGATGCTGCCAGTTACACGTATAGGAATAGTGGGGTAATGTTTCATTCTCAAGCTCCAAATACTATTTTGAAAGAGCAAGATTGGCCTATTTCGGTAGAATGGCAAATGCTTGCAGAGGAAAAAGAAGGCGTTGCTAGACCTACAGGAAATATGTGTTCGCCGGGAACTGATGTGGTATATGATGGAAAAATTGATCCAAGGCATTGTATTAATTCTTCTTCACCGACCTTTAAATGGGATGAATGGGTGAGAGCAGACTTGATTGTATTTGGGGATTCTATCGTGCATCATTTGGTAAACGGTGATACTGTTTTGACTTATTTTCTACCTCAGATAGGTGGAGGAGTAGCCAATCGTTTTGATCCTGCTATTAAAGTAGATGGAAAGGCTTTAACCTCGGGTTATATAGGGTTACAGAGTGAAGGTCAGGGAGTTTTGTTCCGAGATTTGAGAATAAAAGAACTTTAAGTTTGTATTATCCCTTTGGATTTGATTTTTCTAAGTAAATTAAATGGTATAAATATTTTTAACATTTAATCTACATTTTAATGGAATCAAAAAATGGTTTTTTAAAGATGACCATGGCTGAATTTGGACCTTGGCTCTTGTCTCAAAGAATTGCAAGGACAGTTCTCTCAGTTCAGCAACATCATACTTGGACACCAAGTTACGTACATTTTAGTGGTAATAATCATTTTGAGCGTCAAGCTGCAATGAAGAATTATCATGTTCGAAATAATGGGTGGCAAGATATTGGACAGCATTTTACGACTTTTCCTGACGGTACAATTTTAACGGGAAGAAGCTTGGAGGCACCTCCTGCTTGTATTAAGGGTGCCAATAGAGATTCAATCTGTATTGAACATTTAGGGAATTTTGATAGAGATGGAGATACAATGACTAATGATCACAGGGAAACTATCGTCAAAATGACTGCAGCTATTTGTGATAAATTTAGGTTACCACTAAATAGTTTTAGTATCATTTATCATCATTGGTTTAATCTTGATACTGGAAAAAGGAATAATGGTACTGGAGGAAACAAATCCTGCCCAGGAACAAATTTCTTTGGAGGAAATAAAGTGGATGATTTTAATTCATTCTTCCTGCCTTTGGTGGCTCAACATGTACAAGGATCAGTTGGTACTTTAGCGCCTCCAGTTAATATTCAAAGATATGTTTCGGTTACGGCATCTTTACTAAATGTGAGAGAAGCACCAAATGGTACAGCTCCCTTGGTTTCGGGAAGAGAAGCTGTTCAATTGGGCTCGATTTTGAGAATTTATGATGAATCAAATGGGTGGCTGAAAATTTCCAATAGCCAGTCTCATTGGGTTTATGGAAGGTACACAACCGACGTAAAAAGAGCCACTGTGAATGCCAATGTACTTAGGGTAAGAAGTGGGCCTGGAACTAATTTTTCAATCGTAGATAATCTCATGAAATCAGAAGAAGTTTTTATTTCTGAAGAGCAAAATGGTTGGTGTAAAATAGCTTTGGAGGAGAAATGGCTAAGTAAAGATTACTTAGACTTTTCGTAAAAAAGTTTAAACTAAAAAAACCGAAGACCCCAGAAGTTTTCGGTTTTTTTGTGTTATCAAATCCTTTAAGCTTAGCCAAGCTTTTTAAGGCTTTCTTCCAGTGCCTTAATTTTACCTTCTGCATCTGCTAACTTTTTTCTCTCCATTTCTATCACCTTCTCAGGAGCGCCATTTACAAAACGTTCATTACTCAACTTTTTCATCACCGAGTTCAAAAATCCTTTTGTGTAGTCCAGTTCCTTCTGAATATTGGCTTTTTCCTCCTCCAGATTAATAGAATCACCCATTGGGATAAAGCATTCGTCTGATTTGACTACAAAACTGATTGCATTTTCAACTTTATCTCCAAAGTTTAGTGATGATAGATTAGCTAGTTTAGTGAGCACAGATTCAAACCGCTTGTACAAATTGCTTTGAGAAGTTTTAATGGTCAAATCCAAAGTTTCTTTAGGAGACATTCCCTTAGATGCTCTCAAATTTCTCACCTGAGAAACCACTTCAAAAACCTGATTTGCTTCATCAATGATCTGGAATTCGAATTTCTTTTCTACTGGCCATGAAGCTAAAATCAAGGATTCTTCTACTGATCTTTCCTTGATCTGATGCCATAATTCTTCAGAAATAAAGGGCATGAAAGGATGCAAAATCTTCAAGATATCTTCAAAAAGAGCAATTGTTTTATCATAAGTTTCCTGATCGATCGGATGCTGATACTCCGGCTTGATCATCTCCAAATACCAGGAACAGAAATCTCCCCAAACTAATTTATAGGTTGTCATCAAAGCATCTGAAATTCTGAATTTTTCAAAATGCTCATTGATTTCTACTAAAGCTTGATTGAATCGGTTTTCAAACCATTCAATACTTGATTCATTCGAAGTGCCATCTAGACTAGGATCAATTTCCCATCCCTTCACCAAACGAAAGGCATTCCATATTTTGTTGGCAAAGTTTCTTCCTTGCTCTACCAATTTATCATCATAGGGTAAATCATTTCCGGCAGGTGAAGAGAACAACATTCCTGTCCTGACGCCATCAGCTCCATTTTGAGCAATTAGTTCTAAAGGGTCTGGAGAATTGCCTAAAGACTTGGACATTTTTCTACCTAATTTATCGCGAACGATTCCCGTCAGATATACATTTTTGAAAGGTCTTTCACCCATGTATTCGTAGCCTGCAATGATCATTCGTGCAACCCAGAAAAACAGAATTTCCGGAGCGGTTACCAAGTCATTGGTAGGGTAGTAGTATTTCAATTCTTCATTCGGTTTTCCAGTAGAGAAAACCTCAGGATCAAAAACCGAAATTGGCCATAGCCAAGAACTAAACCAAGTGTCTAATACATCTTCGTCTTGCTTTAAATCGGTAGCAGTAAACTTGCCTCCAAACTGTTCATTGGCTATTTTGAGAGCTTCTTCGGTAGTTTTGGCAACAACAAATTCCCCATTTGGCAAGTGATATGCCGGAATTCTATGTCCCCACCAAAGTTGGCGGGAAATACACCAATCACGTACATTTTCCATCCAAGAACGATACATATTCTTGAATTTGGGAGGGTATAGCTGGATCACATCATCCATTACCGAACTAAGCGCCGGCTTGGTGATTTCATCCATTTTCAAGAACCATTGTAAAGAAAGTTTTGGTTCTATCACTGCATCTGTTCTTTCAGAATGTCCGACGTTGGATTTGTAGTCCTCGATTTTTTCTAGTTGATCGATCTCTTTCAACTTCTTGCCAATCATTTTCCTGGCCACAAAACGATCTTCACCAATTAGAATCTGAGCTTTTTCATTAAGGGTTCCATCATCATTCAAGATGTCGATTACTTCCAACTTATGCTTCAATCCCAGTTCATAGTCATTGATATCATGTGCAGGAGTTACTTTCAGGCAGCCCGTACCAAATTCCATATCCACATATTCATCTTCAATGATCGGAATAGCACGATTGATTAAAGGCACAATGGCTTTTTTCCCTTTAAGGTGGGCGAATCTTGGATCGTTTGGATTAATACAAATCGCTGAATCGGCCATGATAGTTTCTGGTCGGGTAGTGGCAATTGTCAGAAATTCCTTGTCAGTACCTTCGATCTGGTATTTGATATAGTAAAGCTTTGAGGCGATTTCCTTGGTAATTACTTCATCATCAGAAAGAGCTGTTCTTCCCTTTGGATCCCAGTTGACCATTCTGATACCCCGGTAGATTTTCCCCTTTTTATGTAAATCCACGAATACTGTAATCACTGCATCACTCAGACCTTCATCCATAGTAAAGGCAGTTCGATCCCAGTCGCAGGAAGCTCCCAGCTTTTTCAATTGCTCTAGGATAATCCCTCCATACTTTTCTTTCCACTCCCATGCATGTTCGAGAAATTTCTCACGTGTAAGAGACTTTTTGTCAATCCCTTGCTCTTTTAATAAGTTCACCACTTTGGTCTCTGTGGCTATGGAAGCATGGTCAGTTCCAGGTACCCAGCAGGCATTTTTACCCTGCATCCGAGCTCGACGGATCAATACATCCTGAATGGTATTGTTCAGCATATGTCCCATGTGCAAGACCCCTGTGACGTTTGGTGGAGGGATTACGATGGTATAGGGCTCTTTATTCGGATCAACTTTCGAAGAAAAAAGCTTGTGCTCCATCCAGTAAGCATACCATTTTGCTTCGGTTGAGGCTGGATCGTATTTGCTGGCAATAGACATATTCGGGAAATTAATTGAGGGGCAAAAATAGGGAAAAACCCAATTTTAGAGGCATGATTCTAGGATCAATTGCAGAATAATAGGTTTTTAATCGAAAGGGTTACAAAGGTTAAAGCAGAGTATCCGGTTTTTAGCTGAAGAAGGCTTTTTAGAATCAAGATCAAAGAAGTTAGTTTATCTTGTTCTTTTCGGGATTTGCAATACCAAAATCAAACATTGATCACTGTTAAGCCCTCTTAGTTCAGTTTAATTAATATTTTATCTCAATTACTTCAAAGACTTTGTCTTCTTTAGCCAATTTTAGGATTGCTTTTTCTCCTACTTTCTTACCGATCAAAATCATGGCAATGGGGGACATAAAGGAGATTCTGTTTTTTTTGATATTTGCTTCATCCACCCCTACAATTTGGTAACTCTGAGACTTGGAGCTTTTCCCTAATTTGAGAGTTACGGTGGCTCCAAATCGGATTTCATTTTTGGGCTGTTCGCTAAGTTCTACAATTTTTGCGGTAGCGATTCGCTCTTCCAACAAACGGATTTTTGCATTGATAAAATTAGAGGTGATGCGTTTTTCCTGTTCAGTGGCGGCTTTTATCGCTCCTTTTTCATCAATCAGCGCTTGTTTTTCAGCAAGCAATTGATCCATTCCGGTTTTGGTGACATAATTAGTAAGTCCATTTGGTATTTCCGGTCTTGGTGGTACAAGAGGCGTTTCTTCCTGATCTTCTTCTTTTACAAATCCTCTACTCATGGTTTCATCTCATTAACGTATATCCCAAAAAGGCCAAGAAAGGCAATTAAGTTTCATGAAATTGAAATGAAATGATTTCAATAAAAAAATGGGTATTCGTATTTAATTTCTTTCAAGCTTAAAAGATCTGACCTAGAAATCAAATATCCCGATCATTCAAAACAAGCAGAAAAGCCAGGACGATCTTTTGGAGGTTTTTCATTTGATGCAGTTTTTATTTCTATCCAATTTACTAAAGAGTTCTTTCTGATGGAATGAAAAATGATAATTGGTTAAATTAATTGAAGTTTAGATGATAGGTCTCAAGAACCAAAAGGCCAAAGACTTATGGGGTAATTGAGAAAATGAAATCTTTGACTATATCATTTAACACTTTTCATTTAATGTATAAACCCTAAATTTACGATCTGAAAGATTTTTACACATGAGCGATAGCATAACCAACACCTTGAGTACTTGGGTGGAAGTTCCCAAAAATTCTGATTTCACTATTTACAATCTTCCTTTCGGAGTTTTCAAAAATAAAAGGTTGAGTCCACGTACAGGAATTGCAATTGGAGATAAAATTGTAGATCTAAGCATTTTGGATCAGGAGGGTTTTTTTTCTGACCTTTTTCTTCCAGAAGGAATTTTCTTGAAAGAATCTCTAAATGAATTGATTTCTTTAGGAAAAGTACAGACTAAGAAAATCCGTGAACGAGTTCAGGATTTATTATTGGAGAATAATGAGAAGTTAAGAGACCATTCTGTTAGAGGTAAGGTTATGGTAAACAGGAAAGAAGCTGAAATGCTTTTGCCTGTTAAAATTGGGGATTACACGGATTTCTACAGCAGTATAGAGCATGCCACAAACGTGGGAAAGATGTTTCGAGATCCAGAAAATGCCTTGCTTCCGAACTGGAAGCATTTGCCTGTTGGTTATCATGGCCGTGCATCCAGCATCATTCCTTCAGGGGTTCCAATTTATAGACCAAAAGGTCAATTTAAATCTCCTGACATGGAGTCTCCTGGTTTTGGCCCTTCAAAAAAAATGGACTTTGAATTGGAGCTAGCTTTTATCACCGGCAAATCAACCAAGTTAGGGGATTCAGTGAGTACTGGCGATGCAGAAGATTATATTTTCGGTTTTACTTTATTCAATGACTGGTCAGCGAGAGATATTCAAGCCTGGGAATATGTGCCTTTAGGTCCATTTCTAGGTAAAAGTTTTGCATCATCCATGTCACCGTGGGTAGTTACTCTGGAAGCTTTTGAACACTTTAGAGTGGAAAGTCCAAAGCAGGATCCTGAGGTTTTGCCTTATTTGAAATGTGAAAAGCCTCATAGTTTTGATATTAATCTTGAGGTCCAAATACAGCCGGATGGAAAGAAAGCTACAAAGGTATGTGCATCGAATTTTAAGACGATGTACTGGAATATTGCTCAACAATTGGCACATCACACGGTAAATGGATGTAATGTAAATGTGGGCGATTTAATGGCTTCTGGAACTATCTCTGGGGAAACAGAAGATTCGTATGGATCAATGTTGGAACTTTCCTGGAATGGAAAAAAAACTGTCAAACTGGAATCCGGAGAAGAAAGAACTTTTTTGGAAGATGGTGATACAGTAATTATGAAAGGATATGCTGAAAAAGATGGTATTAGAGTTGGTTTTGGTGAAGTAAGAACCAAATTGCTTCCTTCGAAGTAAAATTTACACGGAATAATATAATATGGGCTTCTGATAGTGATATCAGAAGCCCTTTTGTTTCCAATTATTATTTTTTTTGCCTAATAATTATTACTTTATAAGTAGTTGAATCTCATTAACTTGTAAATAGGTTATTGATTGTATTTCGGTTCCCTGTAAAGGGATTGTTTTTACTTGTTCTCCATTTTTTTAGGAGGATTTTATTCCATCTAGTTTCAACTTTTACAAAACAAAACAGTCATGGCAAAAATTAGAAAGCTTTCTATTACTACTCCATTGTTATTTGCTTTCCCACTGAAAAGTGAATGGGCGGTAACTCCTATTGATCCTTCAGCTCCCATAAATTCGGGAGGTTGGGAGGATGCTGGGCAACTGAAATTTTCACGAGGGTATGTAATGGCAAAAAACGATGCTAACTTCCTGTATTTAGCATTGGATGTTTTAGAAGATACAGGAAATGATCATGGAACAAATGATTATTTCTGGCTCAGTTTCGATCATAACCGGGATCGGGCAATTACCAGTAATGTGGATGTCAATTATGGCCTTTATCAAAATCAGCCAAATAAATTAGGTCTTCAAAAGTATCTAGGGCCAGGTCAGTGGACAGGAATATCTGTTCCACCAAAATCTCAGGTTGTTCAAGAATTTGGACAAAGTCCCAATTCAGATGTAAGTCATAGAATTTGGAAGTTTAAAATCGAACTGAAAGAGATCAATGTTTCGCTTTCATGGCCATTAAGTACTCCATATACTTATTTTGGTTTCAGAGTTAGATCAAGCAACCCTGCATTCACGACTGATTTCCCAGGTAATTTTTATAAAGACTTTACAAAGCTTAGACAACTTATATTATCCAGAAAACCTACAATTCCTTCAAGCTCTTTAGGGGAATTAATTGGAAGTATCGGGTTAATCCCAGCTGGGAAAAATTCGGCAAATCAAGATATTATCAACCAATCTACCGGTAGAGCGACAACGGATCCTGGATATTATGTACATGTAGAAAATGCTGCTTTTGGGGGTACCCTTAATCTGATTGGGAATAGGACAAAACTTCAGCAGCTTTGGTCAGCTAACAATCGAAAATATAAGGTTGAAATAGCTCCTCCCGGTGGCTCCTATACTAAATTGATAAGTAATTGGTCAAATTACCGATGGACAGGAAGTACTTATACTTTACAGTCCTTTGCCCCTTCAACCTACGGTTATTACCAAATGACAAATCCAGGAATAGATTATTCTATCGACGATCTTTTGATTCAGTTTCCTACCACAGCACTTCTTCCAGGTTTATATAAAATCAAAGTGACGTTTTATGTAGGAAGCAGCTATTCCAATATAGCTAGCGAACAAGAGTTAAAAATCTATATCGATAATCATGTCCCTGCCACTAATATTGAAAGTGTAAAACATGGTAGCAGCGAGGTCTCTGCCTGCGCGATTGAAACTATCGGTGCTGCTCCCGATGGTTTGAATTTCAGAATCACAGCAAATGATCCGGAAGGAAATCTAAGAGGTGTATCCTTTTACGCAACTTATGGTGCAGGTTTAGCAACCACCATCTATTCTGAAGGGTATTCTTTGTCAAAAGGAAACTGGACTGGATTTACGAATAAATTAATACCCGTTTCAGGAAATTGGAGGCCACCTCAATCTTGTGCCTATAGCTTTATTTTAGTGGCAACAGCAAGAACCACCAATGGTTACTCTTACATAGGTAAGAATACGATTCATAGGAATTTAACCTTGCTTTTGTAGTCACCAATTAAATTGAAAAAGCCAACTCTCGAGTTGGCTTTTTCATTATGGTCTATTTGTTTTTTATTTATTGGAATCCAATACTTCCCAAGCCTGTATGGCTGATTTTAATCGCTTCTAAAGGATCTAATCCAAAAGTATTGTCTTGCTCTACCAAATAGAACTCCATTCCGGATTTTGCCTTTTCATTTAGAATTCTCTGGAAGTCAATGCTACCTGTACCCACAGGGGCAAAGTTGCCTTCTCCATTCATGTCTTTCACATGCCAAGCCTTAAATCTCCCTGGATACTTTTCGAAGTAAGCCAATGGATCCACTCCGGCTTTTGTTACCCAAAAAAGGTCCATTTGAAAATTAACAAATTCAGGATTACATTTTTCAAGAAGCAAATCTTCAATTATAGTTCCGTCAGCCATTGCTTTAAATTCAAAGTCATGGTTATGATAAAGTAATTTTAAACCTGCAGCAGCACATTTCTCTCCTAAAGTATCTAGAATCTCTACCAAGTCATCTGCAGTACCTTTCATTCCCATTCCATCAGGTCCAAAAGTGAACATTCCCATCGGTGGAACAGGAATTACAAAATATTCAATACCTGCCGCCTTTACATCAGCAATTAACTGATCAGCATTTTCCATGTTGACCATACCCATATGAGCACTTTTAGCAGTTAACCCAAGAGATTCCAAATAGGATTTGAATTCTGTAGGAGTCATTCCATAGAATTTCCCATCTCTATAATCAGCCGCTTCTACGTAAGCATAACCAGCATCAGCTACAGCCTGAAGGGTCGCTTTTGGGTTGCTAGACATAGAATCACGCACTGTGTATAAAGCAAGTCCACCAAAACTAGTTGGCTCAGCTACTACTGGCTCCATGGTATCCGTACTTTCTTCCGAGTCTGTCTTGGAGCTGCAGGAGGTAAAACCAATTGCAGCAACCAGCAACAATGATAAACTTAATTTGAAATATTTTTTCATAAGGGTTGTTTTAAGGGCTGCAAGATAGCCATTTCATATAAATTTTGAAGGCTTGAAGAAAGAATGTCTATTTAGGACTTTAGAAGAAACTTGGCGATTATTTAAACAAAAATGCTGTGCATCGTTTGTAATAATACAACCAACTATAAATTTTAAAATGCCTTTTACAGTTAAGATATTAGATATCAAGCCACTAACACATGATGTAAAACAATTCAAAGTTGAAAAACCAAAAGACTACACTTTTACACCTGGACAAGCAACTGAAGTATCTATCAATAAAAAAGATTGGAAAGAGGAGAAACGACCTTTTACTTTTACTTCCTTGCCAAAAGATGACCATTTGGAATTTGTGATTAAATCCTACAAAGACCATGATGGAGTTACCAAAGAAATCGATCACTTGGATGTGGGAGATGAATTCATTCTGGATGATTCTTGGGGAGCTATTCAATTCAAAGGAAAAGGGGTTTTTATCGCCGGAGGGGCAGGAATTACTCCTTTTATTGCCATTTTTAAAGATTTAAAAGACCAAGGTAAATTGGAAGGAAATCGTCTCTTTTTTGCCAATAAAACAAAAGAGGATGTGATCCTAGAAAGTCATTTCAAAGATATTTTAGGAGATAATTTCATCTCAATTCTTGATGGAGAAAAGGTTGAAGGACATGAATATGGGAGAGTGGATGAAAAGTTCTTGAAAGATCATGTAAAAGACTTTTCTCAGCATTTTTATGTATGTGGCCCAGACCCAATGATAAAAGCAGTGAGCAATTCTTTAGAAAAACTTGGCGCAAAACCCGATGCTATTACTTTTGAGGAGTAATGTTTTATTAAAGAGGAGCAAATGTTTTATTAAAACCAGTTTCTGAAATCATTAACATGCGATTAACTCTACTTTTCGACAACGGCAAATAATAATTGCTGGATTTTAGCATCGTTTGTTGGGTCTAAAGTGAAATAGATCAAAATGTCTTTTTCATCGCCATGTAACCGAAAAGTCCCTCTGAGTTGATTTTGAGGAGATAATTCAGAAATAGAATTGATTTCACCGACCTCATCCAGAGCTTTAGTAATTTCTTTAATTCGATGGTTTCTACTTTGATCCAAAAAGAAGTTCTCGGAGAAAATATCTTCTTTTAGGGAATTTGCTCCAAGAATAAAAGATTTCTCAACTTGTTTTTTTCTGGATTCCAAAAGAGGTGACACGGGTAATTGCCTTGGCTGAAGATCAAGTTTATCAAAAAGTAATTGTTGAATCTTCTGCAATGGCCAAGGCGTGGTATAAGTCAAATTGCAGAAAGCCATTATCCCTATTCCATACTCTGGGTAAAAGACATAATTACTTCCAAAACCAGGAAGGGCACCACCATGGGAAACCCACTTTTGTCCTTCACAATTTTCATAAATCCCCAAGCCAAATCCATATCCAGCCATCACAGCACATGGCTCATCATTGTAGCTTTTAGCATTGCTGTTCAGCCTAGGAAATTGAGGAGTTTGCATTTCACGCAATGAACTTCTTTTCAATGGAGGTTTCTCCTCTTCATTTCTAGGTGGCCAAGCCGAAAGATGAAAACTGACATAGTTGCTGAAATCTTCTATCGTGGTAATTAAACCGCCCATTGAACCGAAAGAACCATCGTGCAGCATGGGTTCCAACTTCCATTCTTCATCCTCCCATCGATAACCAATTGCAAGTTGCCCAGTAGGCACATTATCCACTTCCCAGTAGGTGCTGTTCATCCCGAGAGGTGTGAGAATTTCTTCCTTTATGTACTCCTGAAATGGTTTCCCAGATACCTGAGATACAATATATCCCAACATTGCATAGCCAGTGTTGCTATATTCGTACTCAAAAGAGGGGACATTGGAAAACGAAATTCCTTC
>NZ_JAHEBC010000304.1 GCF_024642405.1 Algoriphagus sp.
AGCTTCTGAAGAGAGATTAATTTCTGAAGTTTCGCCTTCGCAAATCTGATCTTCACCACTAATGCTTACTGGCGAACTTACCGTACCAGTCACTCGGATTGAAGCAAGAGACTCGGTTACATTTCCGGAGGTATCAACTACTCTTAGCTCCACGCTAAATTCCTTGCCAATGTCCTCGCAAGTCAACTCAGTTTTGTTTAATGTAACTTCCTCAATCTCGCAGTTATCACGGATCGATTCGATAAAGTCTTCAGGATTCAAAGAGATTGAACCTACCACCCGATCAAGAACTACTTCAATATCTTTTGTAACAATAACAGGAGGCAATTTATCCTCGACTTTTACTACCGATTCTTCAACCCATTCTGTACCTGCTTCATTTTTTATGGTAATAGTAATCTGGTTTTCACCCAAATCTTCGCAGTTAAAAGAGGAAAGACTTAGGACAATCTCCAAATTAGGATCACCTAAAGGCCAAGAAGAGAAAACATCCTCCGCAGAAAGTTCGGCCAGCCCATTTTCATCTAATGAAAGTTCAATTAATTCTAAAACAGGTGGATACGGAACTTCTGATACCTTGATCTCTATGGATTCTGAACTTACCAAGCAACCGCTTGCTAGCCTTAAAACTGCTGAATAAACTCCAGGCTCTGAAACCGCCAGGGTTTTTCCTGTTTGGCCAGAAACCAAACTTGTATTTCTTCTCCATTCAATCACTTCGTAGTCCAATTCAGCTCCAAGTTGCAAATTGACTTCACTTCCAGGGTATAATACACCTTCTGATGTGATAGAAACTTTAATAGACTCAACCAGATTCAAATTTGCAGTTGCCGGGAAAGATCTTGCATTTCCAGACGCATCCGAGACTGTAATCTCAAAAGTGACTGGATAGTTCTCGCGTTCAGAATCTACATCTGCACAGGTGATGGTAGATTGGCTGAGCTCGATAGTGATACCCTCTGAACCACAATTATCTGAAGGATATTCGTCAAAGAAATCCTCTGGATCCAGCACCAGCTCACCAACAGTCCGATCAAAGGTGAATGAAACAGGGGTGAATTTTTCAACAAATCCTGGTGGGAGCAAATCCCTTACTGTTACTATGGTTTCAACTTCTAAAATCGTTCCATCTGAATTTTCCAAAGTCACTAACACACGATTCTCACCTAGATCCGTGCAAAGGAATTCCGTTTTACTTATATCAATTGTAATAGTTTCATCCTCTAAAGGCCAAGTCTCAAAAATATCTTCTGGTTTTAAGGTTGCGATACCTTCTTCATTCAAAGACAATTCTATTTTTTCTTTAATAGTAGGGTAAGGCAATTCCTGAAGTTTTACTTCAACTATTTTTGAATAAACGATACAGCCCGATTCTAATCTAAGCTTTGCACGATATATGCCCTCTTCACTTACCTCAAGGGTTCTAGAAGTCTCGCCTGGAATTTCCACTTCGAATTTTTGCCATTCCAACACCTCATACCCCAATTCATCTCCCAATTTTATCTCTGCATTTTGACCTGGAAACAGCTTTACAGTATTTTCTAAGGATACTTTCTTTGATTCGAAAACATTCAAATTCGCAAAGGCATTGACTACAGTTGAATTATTATTATCATCCTTAATAGTTATTTGAACTGGCACCTGAGCAAAACCGCTTTCCTCATTAATATCCGCACAGGTAATTTCATATTTGTCAAATTCCAAGGTTAAGGCATTAGAACAATTATCTGCAGGATCCAAAATTGCGAAATCGGGACCATCTAAATTTACTGAACCTATAACTAGGTCAAATGCCAAATTAGCATTGTTAAAAGAAAAGGTAGGTGAAATGGTGTCTAGGACATAGATTTTGGTTATCTCAGACCATTCTTGAACCCCTATCCCCTTCTTTGCATTTATTTCAATGGAAGCTTCTGGGATGTCTGAACAAGACAACTCATTTTGTGACAATGTGAATTCCTCTGGCAAATAAGTTCCATAACTTTCAAGCAAATCACTCAGTTCAATTTGGACTTTACCCTCCTCATCAAGATATAATGTGATATTCTCTTTAAGAATTGGGTTTTCTAAATTTTCTAACTCCTCGAATTTCAGCAAAAATGTTCCGAAAGTAAGATCAGTATGAACCACTGGAAATGGCATATTTCCCTTTGGTTGTAAAGATTTATTCCAATTCAACGGAAATTGAAGAGTATTTCCATCGTATGTTCCACTTACGCGTTGCTCTGTATCAAATGGATTTTGGAAATCTATAATTTCATACTTTCTACCTTTAAATGAAGAAAAGTTTGAAAAGTCTATAACAGCAGAAGATGCATCATTAAGACTTATTATTGTCACATAAAATTTAGAAGGCTCATACTTGTTTTGAGTAACTAAAATCTCTTGTTGTTGAGCAGGAAATGACTTAAACTCTGAATTCAAGTCAAACCCAAAATCATCTTTCCAATCCTGAAAATTTAAACCATTAAAGGGGCTAGGAAAATTCGCAATATTATAAAGGCTGTTGGAATTCCAATCAGCTCCAGGAAAAGATGATTTATCTCCTAAGAACGCATAGAAATTACCATGAACGTTGTACAGGCGATTTGATTTCAAGACCAATCCTTCTAAAGGCTGAATTTCAACTTGATTTCCACCGCCAAAAACTGTGTTCTCAGTGAAGCTTATATTTTTATTGGGAGAATACGTTCTACCTAAGGTGACATTACTTACTTCCGCAGAACTAAGTCTAAATCCTTGTAAGTCTCTATAGAAAATATTTTCCTTGATTTCCATCTCGGAACTAATATTATTCCTTGAACCTACCGTAAAGTTATGCGGAGGTCTATGAACAAGTAAATTTACATCGGCTATTACTCCTGAATTGAAAGAAACATTACGGATTACTTTTATCCCTAAATTTTCAGGATTCGTGGTGTACAAATTGATTCCTTGTGAAGCATTTTGAAAAACGATATTGTTTTCAATTATTTTCGGCTGTGTAGGGTCAGCATGTTGAATATAAAAACCATGGCCCGTCCCTCTATCAGGTGCTTGGGAACCATTATTAAATACCACCGAACCATAAACTTCATTGTTGAAACCATTTCGCCAAAGTTCCACCCCACCACCGACTAAATCGTAAATCCAGCAATTGATGATTTTAATATTATCTCCAAAAACTGTAACGCCGGATTCATAGAGGATATCTGCAAAGCCATTTGAAGCATCGGAATTTCTAATAGTTGAAGAAGAGGTGATTCTTAACCCAATAAACCAGGTATAAGAACCACGAACAATTAAACCGGTCCCGGTAGTTCTATTCTTTGAAACATCAATGATTGCCCCACCGTCACTTTGAGAAATAACGATTATTGGGTTGTCCTCTGATCCATTCAAATTACTTGTGTAGTTCCCTTCATAGGTTCCATCGACAAGAATCAAAGAATCACCGGGTGCCAAAGGTGAAGAAAGACCCAATGCATATTCTAAACTCCAAGCTTGTCCTTCTTCATTGCCACTATTGGTAGAGCTACCTGAAGGCGAGGCATATTTAGTGGCTGCATTCAGCGAAAAAACTGAAATAAGAAAAAATAAAAGACCAGGGAACCAAATACGCATAAACTCTTAAAAATTAATTATTTACAACTAACTAAATCAACTTGAATTTATCAAGTTCAATTTCAATTTAAAAATTTTATTCCAAGTCAGATATATTTACTCAACCCTACTCTTAAGAATCAGCAATTGAACTGGGTTCACTGGATCGTTACTGAACAAATAGATATTTCTTTGATCAATTCCTTTTCTTCCGCTGGGGTCAAAAGTAATTCGAAGCTCTATCGATTCACCAGGGTTAATTTCAGTTTTGGAAACTTCCAGTTTTAAACATTTACAGTTCCCCTGAATTTTCCTGATTTCTAATACTCTCTGACCTTTATTAGTAATTTCCACTCTCTCATTCTTGATGGTGTTAGGTGAAATATTTTTCAAATCAATCTCATTTGCACTTAAAACCATTTGAGGTACTACATTAAGTTCATCTTTAGAGAAAGGTGGGAAATATTCAAAAACCTCAGCCAATACAGGAATTGGAATAACAGATAATGAATCCCAGGAAATTGCAAATTGATCTTCTACAAAACCTAGCTCACCTTTTATCATCCCATCGTAAGAAACTTGAATTAATCCCCTTTCTTGAGACCTGACAGAATCCGTAGCTTGGGAGATTTGAATAAACTCTGGCACATTGAATTTTAAACTATCTGCATAAAGAGTTTCTTCTCCAAAATTGTAAAACTCCAGCATCTTAACTTTCGGAACGTTGGTAAAAACCTCACCCATATTCAACTTGGGAAGCCGAAAACCAACATTTGCTATTTTAGTAGCATAAATTTTATCAGGATTTTCCGGATATGGAATTGCTGTACCTTCTATGAACAAGGTATCTTGAAGATTCTGAAGGTTCCCTTTTACAATGACTAATCGATTAAAATAACCTACCCCAGAAGAGGGATCAAAAGAAACTTGGAGTGTACCGGATTCCCCTACCTCGAGTGTGTCCTTCGTAAAATCTACTGTTGTACAGCCACAATCTGTCCAGACATCCTCAATGTAAAAAAGTGAATCCTGAGTATGAGTAAATTCAAATTCGGCAATTTGCTTCCCTTGCTCTTCAAAAACCGTCCCTAAATCAACTTTA
>NZ_JAHEBC010000062.1 GCF_024642405.1 Algoriphagus sp.
ATAGATTTATTAGGTGGGAAAATAGATAACCTACCAACTTCGGGTCAATATGGGTTTAAATTTGACACAAAACATTGGTCAGAAATATCAGCAAAAAATGCAAGTTTTTGGTTTATGGATCATCCTAAAAAGAAGAAGAAGTAGGTCAGAATTTCCGAACATCTTGAATAACCTCTTTGAATAAAGCAGGTCGGTCGAATAAATAAGCGATTTTTTTCGCTACTTCTTGTGGACTGGAAAGTTTCCCCTCTTCCTTAAATTCTTTAAATTTTTTCAACTCCGGAAAATCTGAATCATTTGAAGCCCTTATTTCATCCTGCATTCCGGTATCTACAATTCCAGGAGCCAAACTGAAAAAATGGAATTTATCGGACTCATTCTCTTTTGCTGCCACCATGGTAAACATTGACAAAGCTGCTTTAGTACTGCAATATCCAGCCCAGCCTGAAACAGGCTTCGATGCGGCTCCTGAGCTTATATTACAAACTATTTTCTCAGCACTTGAATTCTTGTATTGATTAATAAAAGCATTAGTCAAATACATAGGGCCCAACAAATTGACATTTATTTGAACTCGTAATTCTTTTGGGCCAAGCTTCCCAATGGGCTTTATATCTCCAATCCATCCGGCATTATTCAAAAGGATTATCTTTTTAAAATCCCCCTCTGGAAAAATATTGATTAGATGATTCTCTAAAACATCTAGTTCAGAAAGATCAATGCAAAACTGCTTTAGATTAGGTGATTCAACCTCAATTTTGGTTCTAGATATTGCTAATATCTGAAAGTTTTCTTGGGCTAAATAATAATCCAAAACAGCTCTTCCTATCCCTTGGCTATGACCTGTTATTATAAGTAATGATTGAGACATAATAGAAAAGGCACCAAAATGATGCCTTATTATTTTTTATAAAATGTATTGTGATAAATCACGGTTTTTAACCAAAGTGGCAAGACGCTCTTGAACCATTTCTTTTGTGATCATAATCTTGGAATTAGCTTTAATAGAATCAGGGACGTCAAATAAGAAATCATTTAACAAATGACTCATAACAGTGTGCAGCCTCCGGGCACCAATATTTTCAACTTCTTGATTTATCAAAAACGCCAACCTTGCAACTTCTTCAATTGCTTCATCATTAAATTCTAAATAAACTTCCTCTGCTTCAAATAAGGCTTGATATTGCTTCGTCAAGGCATTTTTTGGCTCTCTGAGGATTCTCGAAAAATCCTCCTGAGTAAGGCTTTGCAACTCTACTCTAATTGGAAACCTACCTTGAAGTTCAGGGATTAAATCTGAAGGTTTTGCAACATGAAATGCCCCTGCTGCAATAAATAATATATGGTCTGTATTGATTACTCCATATTTAGTATTTACAGAAGAACCTTCCACAATAGGTAATAAATCTCTTTGTACTCCTTCCCTACTTACATCAGGTCCTCCACCATTTTTACCTGATTTTGAAGCAATTTTATCAATCTCGTCAATGAAAATTATTCCATTATTCTCTGCTAATTTGATAGCTTCTTCTTTCACTTCATCAAAGTCAATCAACTTAGATGCTTCCTCTTCTAACAAGACCTTTCTTGCTTCAGAAATACTTAGTTTTCTTTTTTTAGTCTTTTTCGGCATCATTCCGGAAATCATATCCTGAAGTCCAGCCATGCTGGCATCATCAATCATTCCATTGCCTATCATCCCAACTCCTACAGGAGATGAAGCCTTGACATTTATTTCTATTTTTCTATCATCAAGTTCTCCATTTCTTAGCTTTTCACGGAATCTTTCTCGAGTCCGTTCATTTAATTCTGTATCATTCGTTGGTTCAGCCTCTGTATCAATTGTGGTATTATTTCTAACAAACCCTGCGCTCTTCACCGGAGGAATCAAAATATCTAATATCAACTCCTCAACAGCTTCTGCGGCTTTGGCTTTTACCTCCTCATTTTTAACCTCTTTTACCAGAGCTACAGACTGCTCTACTAAATCCCTTACCATACTCTCCACATCTCTTCCCACGTATCCAACTTCGGTAAACTTGGAGGCTTCCACTTTGGTAAATGGAGCGTTCGCTACTTTTGCTAATCTTCTAGCTATTTCGGTCTTACCCACACCCGTTGAACCGATCATTAAGATATTATTCGGGACAATATCTTTTTGAATATCGGTTTTCACCATCAGGCGGCGAATTCTATTTCTTAGTGCTATGGCAACATTTCTTTTAGCATCATGCTGCCCTATTATATATTTATCTAACTCCGCAACAATCTGTCTTGGAGTAAGTGAAATAATGTGATCCATTTTCTTTTGTTAAATAACCCTTGTTTGGCTTGAAGAAATATTCAAAACAATATAGGTTGTTGGTTTTAGATATGGTTTCGAATCAGCAAAACAAGGCTTTTCTGGCTTTGTTTTACTGTCAGTTATTCTTTAGTTTCTGAGTTAAAATTGAAGTTTAAAGCCCTATCAACCTTAGATTTTAATAAAGCTATTTCAAGCACTTCATCTACCTTGTCGACAAAATGGAATTCAATTCCTTTTACATATTGAGGGTCTATTTCCTCAATATCCCTAACATTCTTTTTACAAAGAATAATTTCCTTGATCCCTGCACGCTTGGCTGCGAGTATTTTCTCTTTTATTCCTCCTACAGGCATTACTTTCCCAATCAAACTAATTTCTCCAGTCATTGCGACCTTAGATTTTACTTTTCTTTGGGTATAAACCGAAGCCATTGCTGTCAACATGGTAATTCCTGCCGAAGGGCCATCCTTTGGAACTGCACCGGCCGGTACGTGAATATGAAGATCGTATTGATCAAATACTCTATGATCTATTCCCAAAGTTTCAGCTTTTGACTTTAAATATGAAAGTGCTGTCATAGCAGATTCTTTCATCACATCTCCCAGTTGGCCTGAAAGTGTCAATTTTCCTTTACCTCGGCTTAAGCTTGATTCAATAAATAAGATCTCACCTCCAACACTGGTCCAAGCTAACCCTGTGACAACCCCTGCAACAGAATTATCCTGATACGTTTCTTTATCAAAAATCTCTGCGCCAAGGATTTTCCTCACAGCCGCCGGCGTAATTTTGGTATCATATTCCTCCTCCATCGCAATAGATTTGGCAATATTCCGTACCACTTTGCCAATAGCTCTTTCCAAACTTCTTACACCGGATTCACGGGTATAATCCTCTATTATTTTAACCAAAGCAGCTTTTTCAAAAGTAATTTGCTTGGCTTTGATTCCATGCTCTTTTCTTTGCTTTGGCACTAAATGACGCTTAGCGATCTCTACTTTCTCCTCTTGCGTATATCCTGTTACCTCAATGATTTCCATTCTATCACGCAAAGCTGGCTGAATGCTATCAAGTGAATTTGCGGTAGCAATAAACAAGACTTTACTCAAATCATATTCTACTTCCAAGTAGTTGTCTAAGAAGGTACTATTTTGCTCAGGATCTAAAACTTCAAGGAATGCAGAAGAAGGATCACCCCTGAAATCTGAAGAAAGTTTATCAATTTCATCCAGTACATAAACAGGATTTGAGATTTTTACTTTCTTCATATTTTGAATAATCTTACCTGGCATTGCTCCCACATAAGTTTTTCTATGACCTCGGATCTCCGCCTCATCATGCAGACCTCCTAAAGACATCCTTATATATTTTCTCCCCAAGGCTGATGCTATAGACTTACCAAGAGAAGTTTTACCCACTCCCGGAGGGCCATACAAACAAAGAATTGGACCTTTAAGGTCATTTTTTAGCTTTAATACAGCTAAGTATTCTATAATTCTTTCTTTGACTTTATCCAGTCCGAAATGATCATTATCAAGAATAGCTTTTGCATGCTTCAGGTCGAAATTATCTTGGGTGAATTCATTCCAAGGTAATTCCACCATTGTTTCGGCATAATTCAACGCTATCGGGTATTCTGCAGCGGAAGGATTAATTCTAAGGATTTTATCTAACTCTTTTTCAAAGTGTTTCTTGACATCCGCTGGCCAATTTTTTTGTTCCCCTCTTGCTCTTAAATCTTCTACTTCTTTTTCGGGACCTTCTTCACCAAGTTCAGTTTGAAGTACTTTCATCTGCTGTCGCAGAAAATAATCTCGCTGTTGCTGATCAATATCAGTATGAACTTTCTTTTGAATCTCAGATTTTAACTCCAGCATTTGGATGTCTTTCATCATA
Organism: Algoriphagus sp.; assembly: GCF_024642405.1. GTDB lineage: Bacteria > Bacteroidota > Bacteroidia > Cytophagales > Cyclobacteriaceae > Algoriphagus. The sequence continues at coordinate 4,199 of NZ_JAHEBC010000062.1, forward strand.
AATTCCAAAAGCAAAGTAGCACGATCGACACCATCATTTATTTCCAACAGCCGCTGTTTTGATTCTACAGGCGCATTAATATTGGAAGAAAGGAAATGAGTTAGGAAGGGTGTATTATCGATATTATCCAACGCCACCTGAGCTTCTCGAGGAATCTCAGGATTCAAATGAAGGATTCTTGTAGCAGCGTCTTTCAAAGACTCTTCCAAAGCCTTTATTTTCTTAGAACTCTTCGGGAAATTTTCCTCCAAATAGCTCACTTTTGCCATAAAATAAGGATCATCTGTTAGCTGTTCCTTAATCTTGAATCTTTTCTTTCCCTGGATTATGATAGTAGTGTTCCCGTCTGGTAGCACTATCATTTTGATGATTTTAGCAAGTGTTCCGACTTGATAAATATCCTCCCAAGAGGGATCATCATTGTTTGGATTGATTTGAGCACAAACCCCAATTAATTTATTTCCTTTCTGGGCTTTTTTAACCAGTTTGATAGAACGCTGTCTTCCAACGGTAATTGGAATAACCACACCAGGAAATAAAACTGTGTTTCGCACAGAAAGGACCGGGAGTTCTTCCTCATAAGATTCTGTTCCTTGCTCCTCATTTTCATCTTCGGTGATCAACTGGATAAGATCACCCTCACCTGCATATTCTCCGGTCATTAAATTTTGGAACATGGAATTTTCGAATTGACTCATATAGACATATTGACAGACGCGCTGTCAGGATTTAGCTTAAATAAAAGAAGAACCTCCAAAATGTGAAGGTTACTCCTAAAAGTTCAAGGGTTATGCCAAACGGGTATATTGTCAGATTGGCAGGGAATTACCTAGACTTAAATTGATAGGAATAAAAAAACCGGATTTCTCAACCCGGCTTTAAGTATTTATTACTTGTAATTAATCTCCAGTAAAGATTTTTAAAACATCATTCCCTATAGCAAATACCATTAATGCCAAAAGAATAACCATTCCCACTTTTTGGGCATTTTCAAGGAATCTATCTGAAGGTGCTCTTCCAGAAATTATCTCATAAAGCAAAAACATAACGTGTCCTCCATCTAAAGCCGGAATTGGTAAGAGGTTCATAAATGCCAACAACATAGAAATCAAACCCGTTATTGTCCAAAACTTACCCCAGTCCCACACATCACCATAAATCTTTGCTATCCCAATAGGACCGCTAACATTCTTGGCTGAAACTTCTCCTGTAAACATTTTCCCCAATGCTTTCGCATTGACTATTACAACAGTGAAAGCCCTTTCCGATCCCTTTAAGAATGCCTCTCCAAGACCATATTGTCTTCTAACTGGTTCAATCAAAGGTGTAACGGCAATATCAATTGTACCTCTTTCAGTTACCGCTACGGTAGTTGCAGTCGTATCTCCATTTCGGAGTAAAGTCACTTCTGCATTTTGGCTCTTAGACTCTGCTAGTACTTCCTGAAGGTCGTTAAAGAATTTAACCTCCTTACCATTTACTGCTAAAATCTTGTCATCGACAGTAATTCCTGCTTTATCAGCTGCTCCTCCTTCATCAATCACAGATAATTGAAATGGATATCTTATATCAACAAAATTATCAAGAGCTTCCTGTTTATTAAAGGAATTAATAAAGCCTCGAGGTATTTCTATTTTAAGAACTTCACCGTTTCTATCTACTGTGTAAAATCCATCTTCACTCAATAATGCCGATCCGCTGCTAAGATCATTAATACTTACATAAGGTTGCCCATTTAAATCCAGGATTTTATCACCTGTTTTTAGGCCTATTGATTGGGCGATATCCTTCGCTACTATTCCATTTTCTACTACTTGATCTCTGGAAAAATAAGTTTCTCCATTATTGTAAACCATCACAAAGAAAATGAGAACTCCAGTGATCACATTTACAATTATTCCTCCCAACATGACTATTAATCTCTGCCAGGCTGGTTTTGATCTGAATTCCCATGGCTGTGGTTCTGCTGACATTTGCTCTGTGTCCATTGACTCGTCAACCATACCTGAGATCTTCACAAATCCCCCCAGAGGAATAGCTCCAATCGAGTATTCAGTCTCACCCCATTGAAATCCGGCAATCTTTGGTGGAAACCCAATTGAAAATTTTTCTACTCTCATACCAAACATTTTGGCAGTGAGCAAGTGACCCAACTCATGTAAACCTACCAGGATGGATAATCCCAGTACTAATTGGCCCACCATTATTAATGTATCCATTATACTTTACGCTTAATTAATTGTTCTGTAATTTCTCTGGCCCTACGATCAGTTTCCACATAATCTTCCAGATTGGGGTGCAAGATAAACTCTGTTTTGGAAAGTGTCTCACCAATCAAGTCTGACATTTCCAAAAACCCTACTTCTTCTTTAAGAAAAGCTTCTACCACTATCTCATTTGCGGCATTCAAGATACAAGGAGCATTCCCTCCTTTTGCCAGTGCATCATAAGCTAATTGTAGATTTTGGAAAGTCTCTAAATCCGGTTGTTCAAAAGTCAATTGAGGATAGTTCATAAAACTGAATCTTTCAAAATCACTTTTAAATCTATCTGGGAAACTTAAAGCGAACTGAATGGGAATACGCATATCTGGTAATCCAAGTTGTGCTTTTAAGGAACCGTCTTCAAACTGTACCAAAGAATGTATGATACTTTGAGGATGAACGACAACATCTATCTGCTCGGTTTTCAATCCGAAAAGCCATTTAGCCTCAATTACTTCTAACCCTTTATTCATTAAAGAAGCGGAATCGATAGTGATTTTTGCTCCCATTTCCCAATTGGGATGTTTTAAGGCCTGAGCCTTGGTAACTGTTTTTAAAAATGCTCTGTTTTTACCTCTAAATGGTCCCCCCGATGCTGTAAGGATAATTTTCTCAATCGGATTATGAAACTCACCAACCAAACACTGAAAGATCGCTGAATGCTCCGAATCTACAGGATAAATATTTACCTGATTTTCTTTTGCCAAAGCAGTGATGATTTCACCAGCGACCACCATTGTTTCTTTATTGGCCAAAGCAATTTGCTTTCCTGCTTTGATTGCATTAATCGTTGGAATCAATCCCGAATATCCTACTAATGCTGTCAGCACCACATCAATGGTTTCCATCTCAACTACCTGAGAAATCGCTTTTTGCCCGGCAAAAACCTTAATATCCTTTGGAATTAATACCTCTTTAACTTTGGTATATAAAGACTCATTACCGATTACAACTGCATTTGGATTAAATTCCAAAGCCTGCTGAATTAATAAATCAGCATTATTCTGAGCGGTAAGGACTTCTACTTGGAAATTTGAAGAATGTTGGCGAATTACCTCCAAAGTTTGTGTACCTATACTTCCGGTGCTACCGAGGATGGCTACGCGCTTTTTTTCTTTCATTCAATTTGGGATTTTGAGCATTAAACCTTCAGAAAGTTTAGAAGGTTTTCTCAATGAGCTGACAAAATTACAATATGCCCAGACTTTTCCTTGTACATCTCGTCAGTTTTTACTCAATGGGCTGATTTTTGCTCAATTTTTAAGCAATTCAGTTGCCTTTTCTTAAAAAATGTGAAGGTGATTAACCGTTTTTTCATTCAAACGTCAAATTGAAAAAAGAAAATCTATGAATAGCCTCTTCAAAAACACGATTATTTCCTTCTTGTCAGGATTGGCAGGAGCTGCTCTATGGACAAATTTAAGTTTTACTGAAGCTGAAAATAAGCCATTAATCACCCCGTTTTCTGAATCTCAAAAAATAACTCTGGCTTCAGAATATAATTCAGGCCCAAATATGCCTGATAGGCAACCAGATTCATTTGCAGAGGCCTCAGAAAAAAGTACTCAATCAGTGGTATTTATTAAGAATTTTTCTGGTACAGATCCCAGAAGGTATAGCATGTTCGATTACTTCTTTGGGTCTGGCCCATCTCAACAAGTCAGTTCAGGATCAGGGGTAATTATCTCAGATGATGGCTATATAGTTACTAATAATCATGTGATAGATCGTGCTGAAACAATTGAAGTAATTCACCAAAAGAAAACTTATAAAGCAAGACTTGTTGGAACTGATAAAAATACGGATATCGCCGTTTTAAAAATAGATGCGGAAAATCTACCCGCAATAAAAAGAGCAAGCAGTAGAGACCTCAGAATTGGTGAGTGGGTTTTAGCAGTAGGAAATCCTTTTAATTTAACTTCAACCGTGACCGCAGGAATTGTATCAGCAAAAGAGCGACAGATCAATATTCTTGGGGGAGATTTCCCTTTGGAAAGTTTTATACAAACTGACGCACCTATTAATCCAGGAAATTCTGGAGGAGCACTTGTAAATATTAATGGTGAACTAGTTGGAATTAATACGGCAATTCTTTCAAGGACAGGTTCCTACACCGGTTATGGATTTGCTGTTCCTGTAGATATTGCAATGAAAGTTTCAAATGATTTAATCCAATATGGGGAGGTTCAAAAGGCAATTCCCGGAATAGAAGCGGTTGAAATCACGCCTGAATTAGCAGAAGAAATGGGTATCAAAACCTTGGACGGAGTAATTGTAACCCATGTGCTAAGAGATGGAGCAGCAGAGTCTGCAGGTTTGCAAAGAAGTGATGTTATTATTCAGCTTGGGAACCAAGAAATTTCAGGGATGGGTAGTTTTGAAGAGGCATTATCCTATTATTATCCAGGACAAGAACTCCCGGTGACTTTTATCAGAAATGGATCGGAAAAAACGGCCCAATTGAAACTTCAAAATCTAGAAGGCGGAATTGGTGTTATAAAAAGAGAATATTATAGTTCAGCATTACTTGGAGCCAAGTTAGAGGCGATCAATACGATAGAAAAAGATAAAATGGGATTAGACTATGGAATAAAAATAACGGGAATAACCAGAGGTTATTTGAGAGATTTAGGTCTAAGAGAAGGTTTTATATTAACGCACATTAATAGAGAGCCTGCCAGAGACCCTAAATTAGTGGGTAAATATTTGGAGGAATTTAGTGGAAAACTACTTTTGGAGGGAGTTGCCTCAAGCGGTCAACCTTTTATGCAGACTTACACCGTGAGGTAAAATTAGATTCAATAAATTCTTTTCAGACAAAATTTGTATCTTATCTCAAATAATAACCCATGAAAACATTACCCCAAACCTGTGAACAGTGCTTCGAAGAATTTAGCGTTGCGTTAGAAGATCTAAGGATTTATGTGCAACGTGCCAAAAAAATTGGCCTAAATGAATCTCAATCCAGAGAACTCATTATTAATTTTGAAGTGGCTCATGAACTCGCTTTAAAAGTGATGACAAAATACTTTCAAAAGCAGGGGAAGGGACCATTTTCAGGATCTCGTGATTTGACGGTTGAAGCATTTCATGCAGATTTGATAGATGATGGAAAAGCATGGCTAGACATCGTAATTGATAGAATTCAGTACAATCCTATTTACTCCATTGACACTCAAGAAAAATTCATCCATAATATTCAAAATAAATACTTCCGATTAATGGAGAGGTTCGAAGATACAATGAGTAAAAAACTGGACGAATAATTCAACTAAAAAGAGCGGCAATGTCGCTCTTTTTAGTTGTAGAAAAGGAATCCTGAAGGTCCTCTTCCTACGTCAAAAGATCTGATCTCCATGCCTTCTTTATCAAAAACAGTGATTCTACCATTGCTTTGGAATCCATTTGAATTTGCCACATAGATCTCATCTCTATTTCTATCGTATCCAATTCCATAAAATCCTGATCCTCTCATCCAGTCCAAATCCAATTCAGGCCCCAAAACAGAGACTCTTGCTACTCCATCTGCATAATCCGGCCAACCGGAACTGGTAATCAGATAGAAAAGATTGTTATTCCCAATTGCTATTCTGCCAGTTGCATTAGAAACAGGTAAAGCATTGGTAGTAGCCTTAGTCAGATTATCTAGGTGGAAAGTCTGAAAATACACTTCCTCATCATCAATAGAATATAACCAAACTGTACCATTGAATTCAAAAAACTGTGCAGGATGTCCATCGACTTCTAAAACCTTAATTACTTCTTCCTTTTCCGCATCTATGATTTCGACCTTTCCCTCTTCAGATCCGGCAACAAAAATATATTTGCCAAAAGCGAATAAGTCTTCAGGCTTATTGGAAACCTTAATTTTCTTTGATATCAGACCTCCATTTAATCCATCAACTACCGCTACATAAGAATCAGGTGTAGCATAGGATGCATCATACGGTCCATAATCAGAGATGAATAATTTACTCCCCACCACTTCCAAAGACCTTGGCTGATCCAAACCTCCCGAAACTGCGCCAATACTCTTAAATGTTCCGGCATCGACAATCTCAACCTTCCCAGTATTTGAAACTAAATATAAGTTCCCTTTAGCAGCTACAATATCTTCCAATAATCCCGCAAATGGTCTCAGATTCTCAGCTTCAAATACATTTGATTTTAAGGCTTGGGTAGCTGGATCAAGGTGATAGATCTCCCCATCATTTGTGCCAAAATTACCTTCATTCATGATTAAAATGCCTTGTTCGTAGGCTCCTTTTGGCTCTTCTGGTTCTGACTCAGAACAGGAGAAAAGAACAAAACTGAGCAAAAAAGCTCTCAACAGTTGGATGTTTTTAAACTTCATAAGTTTATGGATAAATTAAATTGAAAAGACCTTCCCGGCATAGCGCGTAGGTAGAGAACCTGATAATCGGTATTGAATAAATTATTGACTTGAATACTCACTGGAATAGAGATTTTTTTAAAGTGAATATTTTGATATGAAACACCAATATTGACCAATTGATAGCTTGGCATCAATCGAGGGTTATCTGCAGTAATCGACCTCTGACCAACGAAGAAAGTCCCAAAAAAAGCGCTAAATGAATTATTCTCTAGTGAAAACTGGCCATTTGACTGATGCTGTGGTGTATAGGGCAATTGCTTCCCAAGTGATGGATCACTCTCTCCAATTCCTTTTATAGATACGGCTCTATTCCATGAATAGCTCCATTTTAGTCCCCAATTCCAAACTCCAATTTTTCCTTTTACAGCGCCTTCATATTCAATCCCTTGATTACTTACCTTTCGAATATTAGCCGGAGTCCAAAGTGAGCCTTTAGGTAACCAAATGATCCAATTATCTACATTCATTCTATAGTAAGTCAGAGAATTTGACCAATGAACCCCCCAAAAAATTTGGTGAGTCAACCCGAACTCTCCACTGATACTTTCTTCTGGTAATAAGTCTTCATTTCCTCCTGGCTGCCAAAATCTATCGTTCAGAGTAGGAACTTTAAATCCTTTGCCAAACGAGGACTTTATCATTAATTCATGTTCATCATTTTTCAATAAAAGCCAATCCATTCCCAAACTTGGTGTAAATGGGGCCCATTGATCTTGATATACCAATTCTCTCAAGTTTAGCGAAAAAGCTATTCGATCAGAAGCTTCAAATTTGACGGATTGATACGATTCTATTCGCTGATCACTGCTTGAATACGAACTTAAATTTGCATGAATCTGCGAAAATCTTAATCCTCCTTTTATTGTCCACTGATCCGAAACCGTTTTATCCCAATCACCTCCGAAAAAATATTGATCTGTTTTACTCAAACTTTGATTAAAAAGTAAATCATCTTTGACCAGACCAATTTTAAAATTCAATACTGAGTTTGTTCCAAATCTGAAATAATCAATAACACCACGGATACTTTGGTCAGATTGTAAATCCTGAGTACTTGATCCCATCAAAGGCTGGATTTCCCTATCTGCTTCGTTGTACCAAAATGCAGCTTTTAGTTGATTTTTGGATTTAAAATTCCATGCAATATCCTGAACAAATCCTCTCTGATTGAATTCTGCATGGTCTTCTTTGACTTCTGGTGTTCCAATTTGGCCTAAATCCCTATAAGGAAAATTATTCTTTGAATACTCACGGTAGATTTTTGTAGATAAACTTAGGTTTTTGGTTGAATAGCCTCCCTTGAGGTAGGTATTGAATTTTCCAAAACTCCCTACTTGCTGTACTAAAGATGTTTTAAACCCCTTTCCGAATTCAGGTCTTGTCTGCAGATGAACTGATCCTCCGATAGCTTCATTTCCGAAAAGTGCACCTGCATTTCCGAATTGAAGACTTAGCTCATCAATTGCTATTGTTGGTAAAATAGAAAGATCACTTTGACCCAAGGAAGGACTATTGATGGGTAATCCATTCCAAAACACAGCGGTGTGACCCGCAGAAGTTCCTCGGAAAGATGGCGAGGCCAACATCCCTGCTCCATATTGTCTAACAAAAATTGGCGATTGCTCCTGAAGTAAATCTGCTAAAGATCGCCCTTGAAAATCTTCAAGTTTCTTTTTATTCCAAGAAATCACTTTTTGACCTTGGGCAAATCGATCTAAAACAGGGGCATATACTTCCACCTCAGTCAATACTACCGTATCCTGAGAAACCGGAATAAACCCAAATAGGGAAACAACCCACAAAAACAAAATCATGCCTGATCGAATTAAACTTTTCGTTATTCGATTCGACTTGAAGAGAAAATAGAAGAAATGAATCTTTTTCGATTCAGGATTCCCCTGATTCGATTATTGGTGCATTCTTCATTGCTTTTCCTCCGAAAGCACAGAATCATGAAATGGCAGGTCTCCTGGCTTACCCGATTTCGTCTGCCTTCTCAGTCCGAAAACAATCGAACCAATGGCGAGGGTTGACAAAACCATACGTGGAAAAATCCACAGGGCTTTACAGTTGCGGGGACAGCTTCGGTTTTACACCGAATTCCCTTTTAATTCCGGACTAAAATTAAATCCAGAAACCTATTTCAACTGTAAACTTAGCTGGGATTATGTTTAAAAAAAAGCAGACCTAATTTCTTTTTTTTGGAAGTCGGAAAATCTGAAGCTTACTTTGAAAACCCAAAGCGAAAATTCTTCCATGGAAAAACCCATAAAGCAAATTCTTTTATTCCTAATGATTTTCAGTGCTTTATCTTGTTCAAAAAAGGAAGGACAGGCGGGGAATTCGGTTGAAATTATATCCCTTGAATATGCTAAAGGTTTTCAAATTTTAAGAGGAAATGGGTATTGGGAAATCGAAATCAATCAACCTTGGACAGGAGCAACGCAAAGTTTTCGTTACTTGATTTTAGAGGAAAATTCGGAAAAACCTGAGGGAGATTTTGATGCGATCGTACAACTTCCAGTAGATAAAATTATTCTTACCTCTACAACGCATATCCCTCACTTGGACTTGTTAATTGAGACAAATAAATTGATCGGTTTCCCAAATACCGATTTGATTTCTTCTCCCACAACAAGGTCTTTGATTGAACAAAAAAAAGTTATCGATTTAGGCTCAGGACCATCCACAAACCCTGAATTAATCATAGATATGGCTCCTGATTGGATTATGATTTCCACACTGGGAGACGATATAAGATATTTAGATCTTTTGAAAACGGCCGGAGTTCCTGCCCTGATCAACGGGGAATATGTTGAACAACATCCCCTGGGACGAGCTGAGTGGATAAAATTCACAGGCATTCTTTTAGGAAAATATGAGGATGCAAAAAAAGTCTTTGAAGAAGTGGAAACTTCATATTTAAAAGCAGAAAAACTGATTGAAAGAAAAGAAAAAGCTTTATTTCCAACGGTTCTGAGTGGTATCTTATATCAGGATATTTGGTATGCTCCGGGCAGTGAAAGCTGGGGAGCTAAAATCCTTGAAAATGCTGGCGGAAACTATATTTTCGAAGACCAAAAAGGTACTGGAAGTGTTCAGCTGAATTACGAGTATGTTCTTGATAAAGCTTTAAATACAGATTTCTGGATAGGATCGGCTGACTTTCCAAGTATCCAAAAAATGGGAGAATCCGAACCAAAATATAAGGCCTTTGAAGCTTGGAAAGAAGGTAGAGTTTATTCCTACACACAGAAGAAGGGAGCAAAAGGTGGTCTTGAGTATTTCGAATTGGGATACATGAGACCTGACCTTATTCTAAAAGATCTCATCAAAATTCTTCATCCGGAACTTTTACCTGATTATGAGTTGTATTTTTATCAACAACTTCATGAAAAATAACCGATCCATCTTCTTTCTGAGCCTTGGTTTCATCTTTTTGATTCTTAGCTTTTTGCTAAATATCAGTTTGGGTTCTGTAAGTATTTCTCCTATTGAAATTGTGAAAGGGATATTTACCGACGAATGGATAAAAGAGTCAAGCAAACAAATCATTCTTAATTACAGGCTACCAAAAGCTTTAGTAGCTATTTTTGCAGGTTTCGGATTGAGCTTAAGTGGTCTTCAAATGCAAACTTTTTTTAGAAATCCATTAGCTGGTCCTTTTGTGCTTGGCATCAGTTCCGGAGCAGGTTTGGGAGTAGCGATTTTAATGCTTGCAGGAACAATTTTTGGACTTGCCAGCACTGCGGATTTTAATTCTTGGGCGATAGCTTTTGCTGGCAGTTTGGGAGCCAGTTTGGTTTTAGTGATGGTTAGTTTAGTGGCTTGGAGGGTCAAAGACAGCATGACGTTACTGATTGTAGGATTGATGTTCGGCTCTGCGGTCTCAGCAATTATTTCAGTATTATCCTATTATTCCAATTCCGATTCACTCAAGCTTTTCACCGTCTGGTCTATGGGCAGTTTGGGAGGTTTGGGATGGTCTCAGGTTTGGGTTTTACTCATTATTTCATTCGTAGGTATTCTCCCGATAATAGCCTCACTTAAATCTTATAATGCAATGCTTTTGGGGGAAAGTTATGCCAAGAGTATGGGAATCAATCCTTCTCAAGTGCGATGGTTAATGATACTAAGTACGGGTTTACTTGCTGGAAGCATTACTGCTTTTTGTGGTCCGATTGCTTTTATAGGGATTGCTGTTCCTCACTTGGCAAGAATGGTCTGGAAAACATCTGATCATAAGATATTATTTCCTGCTTCGGCAGTTTTCGGAGGTATTTTATTGCTGCTTTGCGATGCAGTCAGCCAGATTCCAGGATATGCACAAACTCTTCCAATCAATGCCGTAACTTCTCTCATTGGAGCTCCTATTGTAGTAAGTCTGGTTTTGAAGAAAAACTTCAGTAAAGAATTCTAAGCATGAAGAAAGAAGCCATTTCCGGAAAAAATTTATCATTAGGCTACCTAAAAGGGAATATTAAGAAAACGATCCTGAAAGATTTGAACTTTTCGCTTCAGACTGGAGAACTCACCTGCTTATTAGGTCCAAATGGAGTAGGAAAGTCTACACTTGTTAAAGCAATTTTAGGTGAAGTTAAACCTTTCATAGGAACGATTTCAGTGAGAGGAAAAGAAATAAAGGAATACACCAATGCCGAATTGGCAAAAGAACTTGCAGTTGTTTTAACAGAACCAATTTTGCCAGGAAATATGACGGTGGCCCAACTTGTTGCACTGGGTAGAACTCCATATACTAACTGGACTGGAAAGTTAGGGAATCTGGATATGGAGAAAGTAGATCAAGCTCTTTCCGCTACCAAAATTGCCTATTTAAAAGAAGAGCGACTCTCTGAAATCAGCGACGGACAGCGACAAAAGGCCATGATAGCCCGAGCTTTGGCACAGGATGGAAAAATTATGATTCTTGATGAGCCAACTGCACATTTGGATTTAGTTAATCGTTATGAAATCATGCATTTATTGAGGGACATATGCATGAATGAGGAAAAAGCTATTTTGGTTGTTACCCATGATCTTGAAATTGCGCTGGAAACTGCCGACCGCTTTTGGTTAATGAATTGTGGAATGCCATTGGTCGTTGGACTTCCAGAGGATTTGATCATTTCAGGACAGATCAATGAGCTCCTCCCTGGAAAAGAATTTCATTTTGATGCTGAAAAAGGAAAAATCCAAAAGACCAAAGAAAATTCAACTTGGGATATCTCCGGTGACAGAATTTTAGCTTATTGGCTTCAAAAGGCACTTTCAAAGAAAAAAATCACTTTATCATCTAAACAGATTCAAATTACTAATAATCCATTTCAGATTTTTTTTGATGGGAATAAATTCAACTCGTTGGAAGATTTTTTAATTTTTCTAGAAACCAAAAAAGAGTAAGCTATTTCTGAGATTAACCCAGAGGTATTATTAAATTATAAATATAACAAACCCTATAATTTTAATAGAGAATTACTTTTTCAATTCAGAAAATTCATATATTTGTCATACTAATTATTTGTATGACACAGGAGCAATTTGCAAGGTATTCGTTTCTACTCGATCGCACAGCGAGAAAGGTAAAGCAATATGCCCAGCAGCAGTTTAAGTCGGGGGATTTTGATGTAACAGTTGATCAATGGCTGGTGCTTAAAAACCTTTCGGAAAACCAACTGCTTAGTCAGACAGAGTTGGCGCAGTTGGTCTTCAAAGACCATCCTACCCTGACTAGGATAATTGATTTACTCTGCAAGAAAGGCTATGTGGAGCGAATACCCCATCCTCAGGATAGAAGGAGTTTTCAACTTCATCTGACAGAAGTAGGAGTAGCTAAAGTGATAGCCCTTAGACCTCAAATTCTTGAAATTCGGGAAAAAGCATGGGAAAATCTTAGTGAAAATGATTTTGAAGAATTTAAAAGAATATTAAATACCATCTATAAAAACCTAGGTGGTCAAGACATTGAATAAAAAGTATTTGTTATACTAATTATATTTACACGAACAAAAGCATAAATCCAGGGTTTTACCTATTAAAGTTAATAAACCATGATTCACACAGATCTTTGTATCATCGGAGCAGGCCCAGTTGGTCTTTTTGCAGTTTTCGAAGCAGGTTTGCTGAAAATGCGTTGCCATCTGATTGATGCGCTGCCACAAGTGGGTGGACAGCTTTCCGAAATTTATCCTCAGAAACCGATTTACGACATTCCAGGATACCCGGAAGTGAATGCGCAGGATCTTGTGGACAATTTGATGGAGCAAGCAAAGCCATTTTCTCCAACTTTCACCCTAGGTGAGCGAGTTGATCATTTGGATAAGCAAGAGGACGGTTCCTTTATTGTAACCACTTCAGACAAGACGCATGTTCATGCAAAGGTAATTATCATTGCCGGTGGTTTGGGTTGCTTTGAACCTAGAAAACCGGTTGTTGAAAACTTGGAGCTTTTTGAAGGTAAAGGCATCACTTACATGGTGAAAAATCCTGAAACATTCCGCGATAAGAAAGTCATTCTTGCAGGAGGTGGAGACTCAGCCTTGGACTGGACTATATTTCTATCCAAAGTCGCTAAAAAAGTAACCTTGGTGCACAGAAATGAAACATTCCGAGGAGCACCTGATTCCGCTGCCAAAGTATTTGACTTAGCAAACCAAGGTAAAATTGACTTGATCCTTTCTGCCAACTTGAAGGAAGTTTCCGGAAATGGAAAATTGGATTCTGTGACTTTTGTAGATAAATCAAAAGCTGAAATCAAGATTGATACGGATTACTTGATTCCTTTATTCGGATTGAGTCCAAAACTTGGTCCGATTGCAGATTGGGGATTAAGTATCGACAAAAATGCCATCGAGGTGGATACAAGAGATTATTCCACAGGGGTGGAGAGAATCTATGCTATTGGGGATATCAATACATACCCAGGTAAATTGAAATTAATTCTTTGTGGATTCCATGAAGCGGCGATTATGATGCACTCTGCATTCAAATATGTGTATCCAGATC